>DVLH01000261.1 GCA_018715585.1 Candidatus Aphodomonas merdavium | reverse complement strand
CTTTAAAGAGATCTACATAATAGCGGAAAAGCCCGTTTTTTCCACCTTCAAAGCCGTTGCAAAACGCACCAGAAAGTATACAATAATTATAGAAACACCGAATCCGGAGATGGCGCAACGCCGTCTTCTTTTCAAAGCGACTGTTCATGGAGGAAATATGCAGACCGTTATCAAAGCGCCGAATGTCCAGCTCAATGGCCCGGACAGCGTTGAAGCAGTTCTGAAGGAGTTGACCTTGGAGGAAAAGCTGTATCTGCTCACGGGCGGCAGCGGCTTCGGCACTTGTGCTGTCGAGCGCCTAGGGATCCCGGCGGCCATGATGGTGGACAGCGCCGCGGGCATTAATTTGGCGCAGTACTTTGGCGACTTGTATTCGCGTATACAGATTCGCGAGGGCAAGCCTTTCAAATCGCTGGCAGGCGTGACCAACACGGAGGAGACCGGCGCGATGATTACGGCGATCTCGGAGGGAAGGGAACTCGAAGGCGAGGCTGCAGAGCGTTATCAGAAGATATGCAAGGAGCGCAGGAAGATTACAGATGTGGACGAGCTTCCCACCTGTTTCCCCACAGGCATGCTGTTGGGCAGCACATGGAATCCGGAGACCGTCGAACAATGTGGCCGCGCGGTGGGGCGCGAGGCGCGTTGCTTTGGCGTGAATATACTCATGGGCAGTCCGGACGCCAACATACAGAGGGACCCGCGTGGAGGACGCGTATTCGAGTGTTATACGGAAGATCCATGTGTGATGAGTACGCTCGCCCCTGCAATGGTGCGAGGGGTCCAGAGCGAGGGCGTCTTTGCCAACGCCAAGCATTTTGCCGCCAACAATCAGGAAACGGCTCGCTTGAAGATCAATGAGACGATCTCCGAACGCGCGCTGCGTGAGATATACTTCCCGGGTTTCCGCGCCTGTGTCGAGCAGAGCGGTCTCAAGACCATTATGTGCGCTTACAACCACATCAACGGAGTCGGCTGCTCAATGAACCGCTGGCTGCTTCGCGATGTGTTGCGTGGCGAATGGGGCTTTAAAGGCATGGTGATGTCCGATTGGGGCGGTGTGTACGATCAGGTTCAGGCCGTGCGCGCGGGGAACGATTTGGACATGCCGGGCGTGCGCGATATGGCCCCTGTGCGCGAAGCGCTCGAAAATGGACAGTTGAGCATGGAAGAAGTCGACTTCTGCGTGCGCAATATACTGACGTCTCTGGCGGAGAATCCTTCGCTCCAAGAACCTTCGCGCAAGAAGCTTGACAAGTGCTTTTCCGCCGAAGCAGCCTACCATGCGGCTGTGGAAGGCTTTGTCCTGCTCAAGAACGATGGGGCGCTGCCGCTGCGAGAGCCTTGCAAACTGGCGCTGTTCGGGGAAGGCTGCAAGCAATTTATCACCACCAGTCGTCAGAGCTCGCGCGTGTTCAGCTACAAGCAGCCGAGGCTGCTGGAGGAACTGGAAACGCGACTGGGCAAAGACAATGTGCGCTTTGAGGAATTCCCTACGCATGCGGACGCCGTCCTCATAACGGTTCAGTCTTTGGGCACGGAGGGCAAAGACAGGCCCGACCTGCAAATCGACGCTGAACAGCGAGAGATGCTTGAAAGGGGTCTTGACGCTGCCCGGCGCGCCGGCGCGCCTGCCATCCTGCTGCTCAACATCGCCGCGCCGATCGATATCAGTAGCTATGTTGAGCGCGTCGACGCCATCATTGCTGTATATTATCCGGGCATTGAGGGCGCGCGGGCGTTGGCGGACGTGCTGCTTGGAAAGATCTCTCCCAGTGGCCACCTTTCTATCACCTATCCCCGCCGTGTGGAAGACTGCCCGGCCTACGGCTTCTTCCCGGGAGCCAGTTACAGTGCGTTATATAATGAGGATATCTACGTCGGCTATCGCTATTACGATCTCAAAGATGTTTCCCCGCTCTACCCATTCGGCCATGGACTGTCGTATACGACGTTCGCCCTTTCCAATGCCCGTCTCGACGTGGCACAGGTCAATCAGGATTTTGCCAGCGGATGCACGCTGTACGTCGATATCGAAAACACCGGAGACTGCGATGCGAAAGCGGTCGTGCAGGTGTACCTGCATCATGCCTCTAATGTGCTTCCCCGCCCCGTGCGGGAGCTCAAGGCGTTCCAGAAACCGTTTTTGCGCAAGGGTGAAAAGCGCACGCTCTCCTTCCGGCTCAGTATTGAGCAACTCGCAGCATTCGATCCTCGCTTCCATCAGTGGATCGCGGAACCGGGCGAATACGTGCTGGAAGCCGGGTTCAGCTCACGAGATCTGCGCGTCAGAACTGCCCTGCAAGTCAGCGGCCATACGCCCTATGACTACGGCAAGCACACGCCCCTGCGGCAGATTGCGGCCAATCCAGCCGCTTATGCCGCGCTGCTTGAGAACTTCGCGCCCTTTGACGTGACGCGGGGTGACTTTGAAGACTGCCTGAAGTACTTCCCGGACAAGGAACTGGGTGTGATCGTCCAAGAGCTGCTGGTCAACAAGCACCTTTCTGGCGACGATCCGAAGTTATGCGCGGCGATTTCCCAAATTTATGATGAACTGAAGAACATGCAGCCGGTGCTCTGCTGAAAACATCCGATTGAGGTGAAGGCACATGGAGAAAAAAGAATTGCTGTCCTGCCGGGGAATATCCAAACGGTTTGGCTCGACGGTCGCTCTGGACGGGGTCAATCTGCGCCTGATGTCTGGGGATATACGTGGGCTAGTCGGAGAGAATGGCTCGGGCAAGTCGACGCTCTCCTCAATCATTGCGGGCGTGCAGCTGCCCGACGCGGGGGAGATGGAGCGCAACGAGCGTCCGCACAAGCCGGCGACGATGCTCGATGCGCAGGCCAACGGTATCGCCATGATTGTGCAGGAGACAGGCACAGTGCCGGGAATCACCGTTGCGGCCAATATCTTTATTGGCAAGGAAGATCAGTTTTCTCGCGGCGGCATCCTGCGTCTGCGCGCGATGATGCGCGCGGCGGAAAAGGCGCTTGGACGCATCGGCGTCACGGACATTGCTCCCAACGCCTCCATAGATTCGCTGAACTTCGAAGACCGAAAGATCATCGAAATCGCCCGCGCAATGTATGCCGAGCCAGACATACTGATTGTGGATGAAACAACCACGGCGCTTTCGCAGCGCGGCCGCGATATACTGTACAGGATCATGCGTGAAATGGCGTCGCAGGGCAAAGGCGTGCTGTTCATTTCGCACGATATGGACGAATTGATGCAGGTGTGCAATTCCATAACCGTGCTGCGCGACGGCCAGTTGGTTGCGAATCTTGCGCGGGAGGAGATGGAACTCAACCGCATCCGCACGCTGATGGTTGGCCGCGAACTGAGCGACGATTACTACCGCGCGGATTACGACGGCTCCTATTCTCCAGAGGTCGTCCTCGAAGGAAAGCACATTACCGTCGGCCCGATGCTGGAGAACTTCAGCTTTGAGCTCCATGCGGGCGAGATTCTCGGAATCGGCGGCCTGACAGACAGCGGCATGCACGACGTTGGCCGCGCCGCCTTTGGCGCCTGCAAGCTGCTCACCGGCGAGGTGTGGTCGCGAGGAAAGCGCATCCACAGCCCGCAGGACGCAATTTCTGTAGGCGTGGGCTATGTGCCCAAGAACCGGGACACGGATTCGATCATACTCGACGCTAGCATCCAGGACAATATCGTTCTTCCCGCCCTGAAAGGGCTTAGCCATCACACCTGCATCACACCCTCCAGCGAGCGGACGCTTGCGCAGAAGGGCATCGAAGGCCTCTCCATCAAATGCAGAGAGCGCGAACAGGATGTGCGCGACCTTTCCGGCGGCAATCGCCAGAAAGTGGCGGTGGCGAAATGGATATGCAACGATACACAGATATACATTATGGACTGCCCCACGCGCGGCATCGACATCAGCGTCAAAGCCTATATGTATCAGCTCATCTACCGCCTCAAAAAAGAGGGGAAAGCCATCATGATGATCTCCGAGGAAATGGCCGAGTTGATCGGCATGTGCGACAGAATCATGGTCCTCAAGGATGGAAAAGTCACCAAGACGTTTGAACGCAGCGAGACGCTGACAGAGACGAGCATTATCCACTACATGATTTGACGGAGGTTGCCCATGAAAGCCGTGACGCAAAGTTTGGAAACAAGGAAGCGGATGCTCTCAAAAGTGTTGCCGCTGCTCGGCCTGATCGCCCTGACGCTGGTGTTCACACTGATCACGGGAGGTAGATTCCTGGCGGGCAACAACATGCAGGTGCTGCTCAATCAGGCATTCAACGTGCTGGTCGCCGGCATTGGCGCCACCTTTGTCTACGCGCATGGAGGTATGGATCTTTCCATCGCTGGCCTTGCCGGCGCGTGCATGTGCCTGCTGGCGTTCCTGCTGACGCGCGTACACTGGGTCATTGCGCTGCTTGCGACCGTCGTACTGGGCATGTTCTCCGGGTTTGCCACCAGCGGCATTTCGATCGGGCTGAACATACCGGCGTTCATCGTGTCGATCTGCGTCAACAACATTTGGCGCGGCGTGGTTCTGACCATCACCGCGCAGGAATGGTTGGAAGCGCCGGCCTACTTTCTGGCGTTCGACAACTGGATCGTCAAGATCACGGTTCTCGTTGTCCTCATCGCAGTAGGTTACTACATGTTCGATTTCACGCGCATCGGCAAGGATATGAAGGCCATTGGCGGCAATGCCAATGTTGCGGAGCTCTCCGGCGTGCGCGTAACGCGCCAAAAGACGCTCGCCTATGTCATCATGGGCATCTTCACGGCATTTGCCGCCTTCTTCTCGCTGGCAAGGGTTGGCGTCGCATCTTCCACGTCGGGCAACGGCTTGGATATGGACGTGCTGATCGCGCTTCTATTGGGCGGCCTGCCGTTGACGGGTGGCGCGGGATCGCGCATGAGTTGTGCGGTGGTCGGAGCCTTTTCCCTAGCGGTGCTCGGCAATGGGTTGTTGCTGTGCGGCGTGACTCCTAATGCGGTGGACGGTGTCAAGGGCGCTGTGCTTATCTTTACGGTATTTGCCACAATGCGAAAGAATCGGGGACAGGTCGTCGTTTGAGGCTTCGCATCTGTGCAAAAATAGGAATTGGAGGTTTCGAAAATGAAGAGACTGCTCACCATGCTGTTGTTGGCCGCTATGCTGCTGATGCCCTTGACCGGCGCTTCCGCCGAGGAAGCGCCTGAAACGGTGCACGTCGGTTTCGTCTGCTGGGGATATTCGGATTTGCTCAGCACGCAGTACG
>DVLH01000260.1 GCA_018715585.1 Candidatus Aphodomonas merdavium | reverse complement strand
CCCTGCCCCGAAGACATCACCGTGTTCAGTTGTCGCGCGTATCATAGCACACGAGCGGAGAAAATGCAACCCCCTGTGCATAGGAAATTAATTTACTTTTCACCTCAACTGCGTTACAATGGGCGAGTGGGAAGGAGAGATGTCCATGAAAGAAAAAACAACGCGTTGCGGCCTTTGGGCCCTGTTTGTCAACATGCTCTATTTGAGTACGTTCACCTTTGGCGGCGGCTATGTTATCCTGGGAATGATGAAAGACCGCTTTGTGACGCGCTACGGCTGGTTGACGCAGGACGAGCTCTTCGATATCACGGCGCTTGCTCAAAGCGTCCCCGGTCCCATTGCGGTCAACGGCGCGTTCCTGCTGGGCAAACATTTGTGCGGTGCAAAGGGCGCGATGGCCGCCACGGCAGGAGCCGTGCTGCCCCCGTTGATCATCCTTTCCGCCCTGGCTACGGCCTACCGTGCCGTATGCGAAAACCGCTACGTTGCCGCGGCAATGCGCGGCATGGCGGTGACGGTTTCCGCCTCCGTCGTCAGTGTCGCATATGATTTAATGAAACAGCTGAAAAAATCCCGCCGGTATTTTCTCGCCTACGCAATGACGGCCGTAGCGTTCTGCCTCTCGGCGTTTACGGGGTTAAACGTGGCGTTCGTCATTCTGGGTTCCGCGCTGCTGGGGTTCTTGGTAGGCGCGTTGGAAGGGAGGCAGAAAAAATGATTTTGCTCCAGTTGTTTCTCGTCTTTCTCCAGGTTGGCGCGCTCAGCTTTGGCGGCGGCTATGCGGCAATGTCGCTGATCCACCAGCAGACGGTGGAAAAGTTCGGCTGGTTGACGGAAACCGTTTATGCCGATTTGGTGACGCTTTCGGAAATGACGCCCGGCCCTGTGGCGATTAACGCGGCGTCGTTTGTAGGCATGCGCATGGGCGGCATTCCCGGCGCGCTGAGCGCAACGCTTGGCTATATCGTCGCTCCCTGCCTGATTGGCGTGCTGGTGGAACGGCTTTACCGCCGTTATGGCGAAATGCCGCTGTTTCGCTCCACGCTGGACGGCATCCGCCCGGCTGTGGCAGGGCTGATCGCCTCGGTGGGCTTTGGCCTTGTCAAAAACGCGCTCCTGCCCGGTGGGATCTTTGACGCAAAAAGCACCCTCGCGGCCGCCGCACTGTTTCTGGCCGCATTTTTCGTGCTGCGCCGTTTCCGCGTCTCCCCGGTTCCCGTCATTCTCTCCGGCGGAGTGCTGGGCATCGCAGCCATGCTCTGCGGGATCATCTAGCGCCGCAAAGATTTGTTCATTTTTTGTTCACACCTATCCGCTACGCTGTGCAAAGACGTGGTAGAAAATGGGTTTTCCCATTCTCCGCCAGGTCTTGGCTGTATGTTTACAGCCGCAAATCCGCGTTAAAGGAGAGATGAATTCGATTGGACCAAGCAAATAGCAGGCGTGAATTCCTGGGCGATGTGCCGGATTCTATCGACTATCCAAAGCTCACCCTTTGCCAGATGGTCTATCAGACGGCGGAAAAATATCCCAACAACGTCGCTTGCGAATTTCTCGGCAGGAAAATCCGCTACGCCGCGTTGCGCCAAATGATTGAAACCGTAGCAAAAGCGCTTTGGGCGCAGGGAATCCGCAAGGGCGATCGCGTTACCATCGCCATGCCTAACTGCCCGCAGGCCGTCGCAATGTTTTACGCGCTTAACCGCATTGGCGCGCTGGCAAACATGGTGCATCCGCTGTCCGCGTCGGGAGAATACAAATTTTTTCTGAATTTTTCCCATTCTAAAATGATCCTGACGCTGGACCAGTTCTATCCCAAGGTTGCCGAAATCCGCCATGCGTTGGAAGCTCCCGTGACGGTGCTTATCGCGCGCATCAGCGACGCATTCCCCTTCCCGTTGAACCTCGGCGTGCACATCGCCGCCGAACGCAAAAACCCGCGCATCCCTGCCGACGCGCAGGTGCTCTACTGGAAAACATTCCTCAAGGGCGCACGTACGGTAAACGACCTGCCCGAACCGGACATTACCTGCGACGATGCGGCCGCCATCCTCTACTCCGGCGGTACAACCGGCACGATGAAGGGCATCCTCCTCTCGAGCATGAACTTCAACGCGCTGGGACTGCAGACGGCTTATGCCAGCGGCATCCCCATCGACGAGCTGGCCGGCAAAAAGATGCTCTCCATCATGCCGATGTTTCACGGTTTCGGCCTGGGTGTCGGCATCCATACGTTCCTGCTTGTGGGCGGGACGTGCATCCTTGTACCGCGCTTTTCGGTCAAGACGTACGCCTCTCTTCTGCGCAAAAAGCAGCCCAACTTTATCGCAGGCGTACCTACGCTCTACGAAGCGCTCATGCGCGCCGACAACGTCGAAGGGATAGACCTGTCCTGCCTAATGGGCGTTTTCTCCGGCGGCGACAGCCTTTCCTTCGAGCTCAAGCAGAAGGTTGACTCGTTCCTAATGGCGCACGGCGCGAAGGTGCAGGTGCGCGAAGGGTACGGCACGACGGAATGCGTCACGGCCAGCTGCCTCACGCCCAAGAATTACTACCGCAAGGGCAGCATTGGCCTTCCGTTCCCGGATACGTTCTACAAAATCGTCGGCGTCGGGACGACGGAAGAACTGCCGCGCGGCCAGGAAGGCGAAATCTGCCTGACCGGCCCAACGGTGATGATCGGCTATATGGACAACGAGGCCGAAACCGCAAGCACGCTGCGCCGCCACAGCGACGGCAAGGTCTGGCTGCACACGGGCGACCTGGGCATGATGGACGAGGATGGTTTCGTCTATTTCCGCCAGCGCATCAAGCGCATGATCATCACCTCCGGCTACAACGTCTATCCCTCGCAAATTGAAAACATCATCGACAGCCACCCCAAGGTACTTTACAGCTGTGTCATCGGCGTTAAAGATCCTTACAAGGTGCAAAAAGTAAAGGCGTTTGTGGTGCTTCGTCCCGGCGTGGATGCCAGCGACGCCATGCGCGAGGAGCTGTTTGCTTACTGCCGCAAGCGTATCGCCAAATACGCCATGCCCTACGATATTGAGTTCCGCTCCGAGCTTCCCAAGACGCTCGTCGGCAAGGTCGCTTACCGGGCGCTGGAAAACGAAGAAAACGCCGTTGCCTGTTGACGCCTATTTTCTTGCGCGGCGCGCAAAAACCGCGCGCCGCTTTTCTTTTTCGCAGAAAGGATGATACGATGGCCGAGCAAACCCGTAAACACCGCCGGGGCGATAGAAAAGACGCCTGGCTTGTGCGCGACCTGGACGGCATGCATCAGATCATGCCCTACATGATGCCCAACCGCACTGACAACGAAGCCGTCATGACGCAAACAATCGACCTGACGGCGCTCAACGCATGGCTGGCCGAGAAAAACGCAGGCGAGACCACGTTTAAGTACACGCTTTTCCATGCCGTGCTCTGCGCCATTGCAAAGACGGTCGTTGAGCGGCCGTTGCTGAACCGCTTCATCGCCCACGGCCGGTTTTATGACAGGAAAGAGCTTTCTTTCTCATTCGTTGTCAAAAAGAAAATTGAAGATAACGCTACCGAAGCGATGTGCATCTTGCGGGTGGATCCCGACGAC
>DVLH01000259.1 GCA_018715585.1 Candidatus Aphodomonas merdavium | reverse complement strand
CTTTTGGAGTGCTCTTTTGAGCGCGCCGCCGCGATGGGATATGACACAATCGTCATCTTTGGCGACCCGGCAAACTACGTAAACCGCGGCTTCCAAAGCTGCAAGAAGCACAACGTCTGCCTCGAAAACGGGAAGTTTCCCGCATCAATGCTTGTCAAGGAGCTCGTTCCCGGCGCGCTTTGCGGCAAACGTTGGACGTACCATGACAGCCCCGTCATGGCAGTTTCTTCCGAGGCAGCGCAAGCGTACGATGATACGCTGGAAAAAATGGAAAAGAAGGTCCTCCCCTGCCAGGAAACGTTTTACATCATGAGCCACGCGTACATCGAATGAACCGCAAAGGCACCCATGTCGCTTTCCACACGCCCTTCTTCCCTTGGCAGCCGCATCGGGTCCGCTGCGCGGCGGATCCCTGCACGCAAACAGTCCCCTCCTGCCCGCCGCGATTCGCGGCTTTCTCCCGCCTGCCACCCGCGGTTGCGCCACCTGCTCAATGGACTGCGCGTTTTCCTAACCCGTAGCAAAACGCCAGCGCAAGCTTGCCGGGCCGGGTTTCTAACGAGGGTCCTCTCCCCCATGCAGCGCATCCGCAGGCGTATGGAAAAATCGGCTCCGCTTTTCTGCCGTGCCTACGCAAGCCGCCGTTTTAGTGCCTACAATTCCCGCCTGGCGGCTTATTCGTGCGGCGTTGCGTGGCCTTTCTTTTGCCGGTCCTTTGGGGGTACAGTTGGCAGGGGTGCTTATCCATCGCGTATAAACAATGCTTTTTAACAGCAGGCATGCGATTGCGCGCTTTGCGGCCAACCGGGCCGCAGGCGCTCTAAGGGAGGCGTATTCTCTGGCATTTTACAAATCTACACGCTTGGCACAGGGAAAAACGCAAAAAGCGGGCTGCCGTAGCAGCCCGTTTTCTCCTTTTTGCGTCAAAAACCTATTACCGCTGCAATGTAGCAGCGTAATACAGACCATCGCGCCAGAAAATCAGTTCAAACGTATCGTTATAGGCGACGCCTTCCTTTGCCTTTTCCAGCGCGGTAGTGCTGTTAAGTGGCACGGCGTTCATCAGCAGCAAAACATCGCCAGGCTGTAGTCCCGCCCATGCGCCATAGTTGGACGGCTCCACCTCCGTCACCACAAGCCCTTCCGGCACGCTGTACGCGCGCCGGTACACCGGCAACACGTATTCGCACGAAAAGCCCATATCCCAAACGTCCGTCCGCGTGCCCGCACCTGTGATACGCCCATCATATGACGCGCTTTGCGCATCCGCCAGCGTTGCCGTGCCGACGGCCACCCAACTGCGGCAGTCGCTGTCTATGTTCACCGTTACGCCCGCCGTGGTCGTATAAGAGGAGACGGTCACCAGCGCACCGGAAAAATACTCGCCCTCCTCAATGATAAAGTAGTTTTCGCGCACGCTGTCGGAATAGGCGCTGCCTTCGCTCACGGTGATCTTTTTTTCATAGGAGCGCGCCGCCTGTTCCGCCAACGTCGGCGCCAGGCCCGTCACCTCGCCGTAGGCCGAGTATGGAATAATCTTCAGCGCAAAGCCGCTCAGCGCCGCCCCTGTATTGTTATGAAAATCGACCTGGATCGCGCTGCTTTGATCGTGCGTGACGATATGCGCACCGGAAACGGTAATGGGCTCCCGGCTGATGGGTTTTTCCTGCGGCCCAAGCGCCTCCTCTGAAAAAAGCAGCGCTTGCGTCGTCGCATCGGCAATGCCTGTTTCCTCCAAGCCGTTCGCCGCTTGGAAGCGCTTGACGTATTCCACGGTCGATTCGCTATACTCCCGGCCCAGCGAGACAAATTCCTGATAATACCCCAGCGCACGCAGGCGCTCTTTCAGCGCCAGCACTTCGTCGCTTGTTTCGCCCTGCGACAGCGTATGGTATTGCGAAAGCGTTTCGTCATCAAAAAGCTGCTCCTGCTCCGCCGCCCCTTCTCCCAGCAGATAGTAATAATAGGAAGAATCGATACGGCGGCTGAGGTCGGTATCATCGCTATAGCGCTTTTCTTCCGCCGTGGTCACTGCCTGTGATTCGAGCATGGCAAGCATCAGCGCCTGCTCCGCGTCAAGCTGTTCCTGCGTTTTTTCCGGCGCATAGTCGAGCAGGTTGGTCTGCACATATCCTTCCTCGCCCGTGGCGGGAATGCGTACAAGCGTCCATTCTTCGTCCGTCGAAAGCGCCAATAGATCCGTCAACGCAGCAATTTCGCCGATCTTTACGCCGGCGAGCGACGGAGATTCGCGCAGGTTCACGCCACACTTTGTGCGCGCATCGCGCCAAGCATCCGCCTGCGCCGCCGTCTCCTCAAGCGCCTGCGCGCCTGAAAAATCAAGCAACTCCCGGAGGATATATCCTTCCTGTGAACTCCCTGCCACAACAATATGGCACCATTGCATTCCATCCTCTGTCAATGTTTCCAGAACAGAAAGCCCCGTCCCCGTTTCCAATTCAAAGAGGATATCCTCGCGCATGCTCGGCCCTTTGCGCACGTTGGCAAGGCAGTTCGTATATGCCGTAATCGGTTCCGCCTCCGCCGCGGCGCTGCCGCAGAACGATGCCAGCATTAAAATTGAAAGCAGCAACACAGCAAAGCGTTTCATGTTTTTTCCTTTCCACAGCATGCGATGGATCGCAACCCGTTGCTTTTCTAATATAGAAATTTTATCATACCGTTTTGCGCGCTGTCAACGCGCGGCAGCATCGCTGCCGCCCCCGCTTGCAAGCGCAAAAAAGAAAATAATGCCTCAGTTTTCCTGGCTGACGCGCACGCGCTTGCCGTCGCTTACGCAAACGACGGTCCCTTCTCGTGTTAAATAAACCTGCGCACCCACGGCTTCTAACGCCGCTACGACCTCTTGATCCTCCGGCTCTTCTAAATCGCTCGTAATGACGGCAATCTTTGGCGACGCGGCGGCGAAAAACTCTGCGCTACGGTCGTTCATCCGCCCATGATGCGGCACTTTGAGCACATCGCACGGTGCAACGCCTTGTTTGAGCAGCTCATCCAAGCGCGCTTCCTGCGCGTCACCCGTCAGCAAAAACGACGTATCCCCCCATTGCACCGTAACCACTAAAGAAAAATTGTTGCTCTCGTCCTGCTCGTAGGAGGACGCCGCAGTGGCGTCTACACGGTAAGATGCGCCATCGAGCGTAAAGCTTGCGTCGCTTGAGAGCGTGTACCGCTGCGCATGCGACTCTTCAAGCGCCTGGCGGTAACGCTTGTACGTTTTTGCGTCCTTTGTATAGTCCGGCTCCAACACCATTGCCACGGAAAATGTTTCTAGGATCTGCTGCGCACCGCCGATATGATCCTTGTCAAAATGCGTTACAATCAACGCGTCCAGTGAGCGCACGCCTTCCTTTTTCAGCGCTTGAACGAGTGCCTGCGCGTTGTCCTCAAGCCCTGTATCAATCAACACAGCGCTTTGTTTTGTGCGAATCAAAATGGCATCTGCAGCCCCCGCCTGAAAAAACACAACCCGCATTTTCCCGCTTGAAAACCACGTATGAAATCCAACCACTGTCAACACC
>DVLH01000258.1 GCA_018715585.1 Candidatus Aphodomonas merdavium | reverse complement strand
GGCCGTTTTGAACGAGATTCAAAAATCGGACGGCAAGATCATCCTCTTTATCGACGAGCTGCATACGATTGTCGGCGCGGGTAAGGCGGACGGCGCGATGGACGCGGGCAACCTGCTCAAGCCTATGCTGGCGCGCGGCGAGCTGCACTGCATCGGCGCCACGACGCTCAACGAATACCGCCAGAACATCGAAAAGGATGCCGCGCTTGCCCGCCGTTTCCAGCCGGTGCTCGTGAGCGAGCCGACGGTGGAGGAGACGATCTCCATCCTGCGCGGCCTGAAGGAAAAGTATGAGCTGCACCACAGCGTGCGGATTACCGACGGCGCGCTGATTGCCTGCGCGCAGCTTTCTGCGCGCTACATCACCGACCGCTTTTTGCCGGATAAGGCCATCGACCTGATGGACGAGGCCGCGTCGATCCTGCGCACGGAGATCGGTTCCAAGCCGTCCGCGCTGGACGAGATCGACCGCAAGGTGATGCTGCTGGAAATCGAGCGCGAGGCGCTCAAGAAAGAGGAGGACGAGCACAGCCGCGAGCGGCTGGCCGCCATCGAAAAAGAAATCGCCGAAAAGAAGGAAGAATCCGCTACGCTGACGGCGCGTTGGCAGCGCGAGAAGGCGGACATCGACGCCATGCGCGAGCTGCGCCAGAAAATCGACGAAAAGAAGCTGGAATTGGAAAAGGCGGAGCGCGCCTATGACCTCAACCGCATGGCGGAGCTCAAATACGGCGAGATCCCGCAGCTCCAGCAACAGCTGGACGCCTGCAAGGAGCGCACGGAACAGGCGCGCGGCAGCGGCGATGCGATCATCCGCGAGGTAGTGACGGAAGAGGAAATCGCCCGCATCGTCTCCCAGTGGACGGGAATCCCCGTGGCGAAGCTGGTGGAGACGGAACGTGAAAAACTGCTGCACCTGCCGGAGACGCTGCATCATCGCGTCATCGGCCAGGATGAGGCGGTTGACGCCGTCGCGGACGCAATCCTGCGCGCGCGCGCCGGGCTGTCCGATCCGAACCGGCCGATCGGTTCGTTCCTGTTCCTGGGGCCGACGGGCGTGGGCAAGACGGAGCTGGCAAAGGCGCTGGCCGAGGCCATGTTTGCCTCCGAGCAAAACATCGTGCGCATCGATATGAGCGAATATCAGGAGAAGCACACGATTTCCCGTCTGATCGGCGCACCTCCGGGATACGTCGGCCACGACGAGGGCGGCCAGCTGACCGAGGCCGTGCGGCGCAAGCCCTATTCCATCGTGCTCTTTGACGAGATTGAAAAGGGCCACCCGGATGTGTTCAACTTGCTGCTGCAAATGCTTGACGACGGACGGCTGACCGACAGCCAGGGCCGCACGGTCAACTTTAAAAACTGTGTCGTCATCATGACGAGCAACCTGGGCAGCGATATCCTGCTGCGCGGCATCGACAAGGAGGGCCACCTCAGCGAGGATGCCCGCGCCCAGACGATGGCGCTGCTGCGCCGCTCGTTCAAGCCTGAGCTGCTGAACCGTATGGACGAAATTGTGCTCTTCAAACCGCTGAGCGCGCAGGAAATCGACAGGATCGTCGGGTTGATCGTGGAAAAAACGGCTGCGCGCATGGCACAGGAGGGATACAAGCTCGTGCTCACAGACGCTGCAAGGCGCTTTATTGCCGAGGAAAGCTATACGCCTGAATATGGCGCACGCCCCGTCAAGCGTTACGTGCAGCAAAAGGTGGAAACGCAGATTGCCCGCATGATCATGCTGGGCCAGGTGCCGGAAAAAGGCACCGTCCGCGTGGATGCGCAAGGAGGACGGCTGCAATTTACGGCGGAATAACCGCACGGCGCGAGAAAACGGCGCCGGCCCCAACGCGAAAGCGCAGGGGCCGGCGCTTTTTGCGCTCCTGGCTTGCGGAGGTTCCCATAAAACGCGGCAGCCCGCCAAACGGGGTCGCCAGCCTCGCGGCCGCATTGCCGGCTTCGGAACCGCGATATCCCGGCGCGCTGGCCGAAAGGGGCAACAAATCCCGAGGGGAAAACAGGACCTTGGTTGCCTTCCGGCCATAAACAAAGGGGGCGCGGAGGGCTGCTTGGGGAGGAGGAACGGCTGGCCGGCGGGGAAAGCGCACGAACGGCGGCGCCCAGGGGCAATCCCCCAGGGACCGCAGGGCAAAACGCGCCCGGTTTGCATCCGCAAAAACGGCGGGCCGTTTTCAGCCCGCCGTGCACCTAAAAAACTATTCGTTGATGGCTTCAATGCCAAGCCGCGCCGCTTCCTGCATGCGCTTGCGGATTACCGCCAGGGCCTGCGGCGAATGGCCTTCCCAATCGGATACCTCGCCGATGATGCGCAGCGGTGCTTTCGTGCGGTATGAGCGCGTGGGATTGCCGGGAAATTTCTGGTCCGTTACGTTTGGATCGTCCTCGAGGCTGCCGGTGGGTTCAACCAGATAAACCCTGGCGCGCCCCTCGCCCACGGCGAGTTCCGCAGCGAGGATGGCGCCCTCCTTGCGCGCGGTAACATAGACGTAGTTCGCCCGCTCCCGGCGGCCGTAGTTGGAAGGATAGCCCGGCGTCAGCAGGTCCCCCGGGCGCAGGTCCGCCCGGGTGCCGTGATAGAGCGGCCCTGTTTCCTGCACATCCTTGCGCAGCCCTACGGGCGTAAAAGCCTTTTGCGGCGCGGCTGCGGCCTCGCCTTGGGAGACAAGCTTTTTCCACGCTTGCTCAAAAGCGTCTTGGGCGTTTTCCATTAAATCCCTCCTTTTTGAAGCATAAAAAGTTGTAACGGCCACAAAAGCGGTACAAGCGAAAAAGGGCTTTTAAAGGCGCTGCGCCAACGCCTGTGCGCACAGGCGCGCCTCTTGCAATGCCGGGCGCAAAAGGGCGTCCGCATCGTTTTCCATGAGATCCAGCCCTTCGGCGCGAACGGTGGAAAACTCGCTCAACCCCAGCATGTCCATCGTGGCACGAATGTACCCTGTTCCCCAGTCGTTGCCGGCAATGGGGCTTCCGGAAGTGGTGAGATAAACGCAATGCTTGCCCTGACAAAGCCCGATGGGGACGTCGTTTTCGTAGCGGAAGGTAAGGTTGCGCACAAACACGTTTTCCACCCAGACCTTCAATACGGAGGGGAAGCTCAGATCCCAATAGGGCGCGCCAATGAGCACAGCCTCTGCTTGCTGTAAATCCAGCGCCTGGGCGATCATCGGATCGTTCCAGGTGTAATTATCACAGAGCGTTTCCCGCTTGGCCAGCCGCTCCGGGTCAATAGGGGTAGGAGGCGTGTTGACAAGGTTATGCTCAAGGATGGGAACGCCAGGCGCGGCCGCTGCAAACGCTTCAAGAAACGCCCGGCAGAGTTGGAACGTGCGGGAAGCTTCCCCGCGGATGCATGCATTGACAAACAAAAGCGCCATGTGGTTATCTCCTTTGCAAAAAGCATGGTTTTCTTTTTGAAAATACAGTGGATTCATTGTACGTTTTTTCATTTTTTTTGTCAAACCAGCAGGGGAAAGGATATGAATTATTCACTCTTGAATTGCGTTCCCTATACGCGTATGATAAAATGACGCTGGAGATCCCCATGAAACATGTGATAGCCCAAGGAGGGTTTCATGTCGTTTGGCAAATGGTTCTTGTCGTTTGCGTTGATCAGCATCTTTTTGGGTGCGCTTTCCTTTTTCCTGGGAGAAAAACTGCCGCGCCGTTGGTTTCGGGCAGACGCATTTCCGTTCCGGTGCTATGCATGGGAGCAAAACGGTGCGATTTATGAAAAGATTTCTGTGCGGCGATGGAAATCATTCTTTCCGGATATGAGCCGTATTGTCCGTTCGACGTATACAAAAAAACTGGGGTCGATGCGCGACACGGCGCATGTGCGCCGGCTAATTGAAGAGACATGCTCGGCCGAAGCGGTGCATTGGGCGCTTGTACTGCTGAGCGTTCTGTTTCCGCTGCTGATGGGACCGAGCGGGTGGATCGCCATGGCGCTTTATAACGTGGTAGGCAACCTGCCGCCGATTATCATACAGCGCTATAACCGGCCGAGGATGATGCTTTTACTGGAAAAGATGGAGCGAGCGGCGCAAAAAAGGACGGGGGCGCAAATATGAAAAAGCTGTTGATCCTCACATCGATGCGCACTGGCGGCGGCCATGTGAGCTTGACGGAGGCGATCGACGAAGCGCTCAAAGGGATGGAGGGCGTGCAGACGCGCGTGGTGGACGGGTTTGACCTCATGTCGTCTGCGATGCGATGGCTGCTTGCCGATTCCTATGGGCTGATCACGCGGCGCAGCTGGTTGCTGTGGCTATGGCGGCTTGGATATCGCACGGTGGAGGCGCATCCGGGCATCTCCGTGCGCGTGTTTGAGACGGTTTGCCGCAGGCGGTTCCTGGCGCTTATGGCAAGCTTCCAGCCGGACGGCATTCTGGCGGTCAACCCATGCTTTTGCAGCAGCGTGTTGAACATCATGGAAAAAAAGGGGAACCGCGTGCCGCTGATGTGCCTGCAGGCAGATTTAATCGATATTCCTTCCACCTGGTTTGACAAACGGACGGCGCTCAATTTTGCGCTCACGCAAGAGGCGTATGATTACAGCCTCCGAAAGGGGATGTCCCCGAAGCGGATGGTGATGATGGGTTTCCCTGTCCGCAAGCGGTTTTATGCGAGCGAACAAGAGCGGGCAAAGCCGCTGCCCCGCTATCCCCGGCGCATTCTGCTCATGGGAGGGGCAGAGGGCGCGGGGAACTTTGTCGGCGCGGCGCATGCGCTGCTTGCCGCTACCGAATGCCAGCTGACGATCGTCTGTGGGCGCAACAAGAAGCTCAAGACACATCTGGAAAAGACGCTCCTGCCGCACGATGGCGCGCGTGCGCGCGTGCTGGGATTTGTGAGCAACATGCGCGAGGAGATGGCGCAAGCCGACCTGATCGTCATGCGGGGAAGCCCCAACAGCGCTATGGAAGCGGCGGCAATGAATAAGCCGCTGATTATTACTGACTCCCTTCCGGGACAAGAGGCGGACAATCCAAAGGTGCTGGCGAAACATGGGTTGTGCATTTTGCAGCCTGACCCGGATGCGCTGCCGGAGACCATCCGCACGCTGTTTGATCCGTCCAATCCAACGTTGAAGCGCATGCGTGAGGCCCAGCGCGCCTATATGGATCCGGCTTGTGCAAGCCGCATCGCGCAGAGAATCGCCGATTCAATCGGCAGACAGCCGCGGGATCGTTCCGGCGCGGCTGTGCGCTCCTGATGGCTGCAACGCAGAGTAAAGCATGCCTGTGAACAGGCGGAGAACTGTAAAAGGTGCGCTTTTATGTGCAAAGAGCCGGAAGCCTATCGGGAAAACAGCAATCAAAGCCGCTAAAACGCTTTGGAGCAGCGCTCCAAAGCGTTTTGTATTTCCCCGCAGCCTTCCTGCACCCGGCCACACGCCGGGAAGGGGGTGTGGTACCATACATACGAACTGGGAACGGGGTTCCAATCAATGATTAGGAGGGGAAACAACAATGCTAAAACCCGTTGTGAACATGAACAAGATGGCGATGAACGAATCGATCGCGACGACCTGCTGCTTC
>DVLH01000033.1 GCA_018715585.1 Candidatus Aphodomonas merdavium | reverse complement strand
CTGACGATGGAAACGTCATGCTCGCAGGCGCGCCCGCCAAAGATTACCGCAAGGCGGATTTTTGCCATTGCTTTCCATCCTCCCGTCGTTTACTGATAGTTATCCGGCAAATCGTTTTCATAGAGCAGCACGTCGCCCGCGCGCAGCACGCCCGAGAGCCATACCGTGCTCTCATCCAGCGTCGCGACGATGTGCAGCCGTTCCTCCGCAAAGCCTTTTGCCCGCAGCCCTTCGGCAATGGGCGCTGTATGCCTGCGACCGACGAGCACCACGATATCCGCAACCTCCGCCAAATGTTCCCCCAGCGTGCGGTTGCATTCCGCCTCGCGCTCGCCCATCTCCACAAAGCCCGGCGTTACCACGATTTTCCTTCCCGTAAAAGAACGGATCACTTCCAGCGCAGCATCCGCTCCCACGGGATTTGCATTAAAAGCATCGTCGATGATCGTCACGCCGCCGGGCGTCGTCAGCAGCTGCAAGCGGTGTTCCACGGGCTGCGCCTTGCCCGCCCCGCGCGCAATCGTCTCCAAATCCATGCCCAGCACGCGGCCCATCGTGCAGGCCAGCAGCAAATTGCCGATGTTGTGCGCGCCCAGCAGGCGCGTCTGGCAGGGCACTTCCTCCTTGCCGTCGCAAAGCAGGAAGCGGCTCCCCCACGGCCCCACCTCGATGTCCTTGGCATAAAGCCCTAACCCCTCGTGCGTTTCGCCGGAAAGGTGTTTGGGACACGTGCATTTGCGGTAAAGCGCCTCGCACAGCCCGCCGCCGTCGGAGGCGAACACCATCGCGCCGTCCGCGGGGATGGCGCGGGCCAGCTCAAACTTTTCGCGGCAGATGTTCTCCTGCGTGTGGAATGTCTCCAAATGCTGCGGCCCCACGGACGTGAGCATGCCATAGCGGGGTTTGACCAGCTTGCACAGCAGGCGGATATCGCCCAGATGGCGCGCGCCCATTTCCGCCACAAACACCTGATGGTCCGGCATCAGCCGTTCGCGGATGATGCGCGTGACCCCCATGGAGGTGTTGAAGCTTCCGGGCGTTATCAGCACGCGGTATTTTTCCGACAGCACGGCCTGCAGCATGTATTTGGCGCTCGTCTTTCCGTAGCTGCCTGTGATGCCGATTTTGATCAGATCCGGCCGTGCCTTCAGCCGCTTTTGCGCATCGCGCAGGTACAGGCGCTGGATCAGCTTTTCCAGCGGCAGCGCCGCAAGCGCCGCAAGCGCCAATACCAGCGGCGCAAGCGCCGGCTCAAAGAGCAAAAATGGCAGCGCCTTGAACGCGCGCACAATCAGCGCCGCAAGCAGCGCGGCGACGAGCAGCAAAAAGGCGAGCAACCTTTTGACGCGCGCCGTAAATACAAGCGGCTTTTTCGCTTTCAGCCGCCGCTGCCAGACGTAAGCAGCCGCCGCTACCGCCAGCATCGCCAGCGGCGAGGCCCACATTGCCGCCAGCGCGCCGAGGCAACCGGCGGCGGCCGCAGCAATCCCCGGCAAAAACGCGCGCAGCCAGTTGCGCTTGAGCGCGCGAAAATATCCCCCGAACTGATAGCTTTCCAGCTGATAAAACTGTAAAGCAACGCGAGCGCAGAGCACCGCCGCCAAAGCCGCGCAAAGCGCAAACAGCACGGGCATCATCCATTCCCCCCATAGATAAACTGTTCCGTTACCCGGCAGAAAAAATCCAGCTGCTCCAGGTGCGCGAAGTGCGACCCGCCTTTTAGCTCCACCAGGCCGCAATCGGCAATGCTTTCCGCCATCTTGCGCCCCATCCATAGCGGCGTCTCCGTGTCCTGCGTCCCCCATAAGAGCAGCGTCGGGGCTTTTACCTGGCAGAGGCGGGCGCTCAGGTCGGTGGAGACGAGCTTGACGAACGTTTTGCGCATCTGTGCGTCCAGCGCGTTATAGTCCGCCGAGCCGTATTTTTTCCGCAGCGCCTCGCGCATGCGCTCCGGCAGCGGACCGAATATTTTTATTCGCTCCAGCATATCGGCATACCCGCGCAGGCGTTTGAACGTTTCCGAGCGCTTTTGCTGCTGCGGCGTCGGCTCCGCGCGCAGTCCCGCCGCGCCCGTCAGCACCAGTTTTCCCACCAGCTCCGGGTGTTCGATGGCCAGCGTCAGCGCAATCCTGCCGCCATGCGAATGGCCCACGATATCGCATCCCGCAATGCCCAGCGCCGCAATCAGCGCCGCCACCTGCTCGCTGAACTCGTGCGCGCCCCATGGCTCCGGCGGGCGCTCGCTCTGGCCGTGCGCCGGAAAATCCAGCGCCGTCACGCGGCTGCGCTGCGCGAGCCGCCGCATGATAGGCGCCCACGTGTCAATGGAACATCCCCAGCCGTGCAAAAGCAGTACGTCGGGCTTTCCCGCTCCCGCCTGCTCATAGTGCAGCTTTGCGCCGCAAAGCGTCTGGAACATGCGTCACCTCGTCAAAATGATTTGCCTGCGCGCCGCAAAGGCGCGAAAACGGCGGAGCTTCCGGCGCAGAAGGCGCGCGCCCGCCCTGGAAGCCCGTCGCATCGATTTCAATCCGTAATAGTATAACCGATTTCTGCCAAAAAGAAAAGGGAAAGGCGGCAAGGCAAAACGGCCTGTTCTCAGGAGGCGCCATGCTCCCCGCCCTGGCCCGGGGCGGATTGCGTGCGCGCGGCTTTTTTCTCCTCCTGTGCCCGCGCCCAGCGGTAGACGGCTTCCGCCGCCGGCGCCGTCATCCCTTCCGCCTGCATCAGTTCCTCCACGCTGGCCCGCTTGACGGCTTCCAGCGATCCAAACCGCTTAAACAGCGCCACGCGCCGCTTTTTGCCGATGCCGCTGATCTCCTCCAGCTGCGAGCGGACCGTCTGCTTGGAGCGCAGGCGGCGGTGAAACGTGATGGCAAAGCGGTGCGCCTCGTCGCGGATGCTCTGAATGAGATACAGCGCCGGAGAATGCCGGTCGAGCAGGATGGGCTCCTGCGCCTGCGGCAGCCAGATTTCCTCCAACCGCTTGGCCAGGCCGAACATCGGCACGTCCGCGCCGGCAGCATGCATGGCGCGGCGCGCAAAAGCGAGCTGCTCCGGGCCGCCGTCGATGAGCACCAGGTCGGGCAGGTCGCCAAAGCCGGAGCGGCTGTTCGTCTCCCGCTCCGCCAGACCGCGCCGGAAACGCCGCGAAAGCACCTCCTCCATCGAAGCGAAATCGTTCGGCCCCACGACCGTTTTAATCCGGTAATGGCGGTACTCCTTGCGCGCAGGTTTCCCGTCGATAAAGACGACCATGGAGGCGACGGACTGCGCCCCCTGCGTGTTGCTGATATCAAACCCTTCGATGCGGCGCGGCGGTTTGGACATGCCGATCGCCTCGGCCAGCGCCGCCGCAGCGCCCAACGTGCGCTCGTAGCTCGCCTTGGCCTTTGCGTTGCGCTTTTCCAGCGCATCGCGGGCATTCTTTTCTGCCAGCAGTACCAGCGCCCGTTTTCCCCCCCGCTGCGGGCAATGCAGCCGCACGCTTGCGCCGCGCCGCTTTTCCAGCGCACGCTCAAGCTCCTGCGCTTCCTCTGGCAACGCCTGCGCCAACACCTCTCGCGGGACCATCCGCCCGTCCTCATAGTATTGCATAATAAACTCGGCAAGGATCACATCCGCCGGCTCGTCGCCCGCCCGCTCCAGCGCAAAGCTGTCCCCGCCGATCATCTTGCCGCCGCGCACGTGCAGCACCTCGCACATCGCGTCCAGCCCGTCCACCGCCACGCCGATCACATCGCGCTCGCCGCCGGAAGGGGAAAGCGTCAGCTGCCGCTCCAGCAGCCCTTCCGCCTCGCGGATCCTGTCGCGCAGCATCGCCGCCTTTTCAAACTGCATCTCCCGCGACGCTTCCATCATCTGCTCGCGCAGCTTTTTGATCACATCTGCCGATTTGCCGCTTAAAAATGCTTCCACGTCGCGCACGACGGCGGCGTATTGCTGCTGCGTCACTTTGCCGGCGCACGGGGCGAGGCACTGGCCGATTTCATAGTGCACGCACGGCCGGCGCGGCTTTTGCGGGTCCGGCGGGCGGGAACACGTGCGCAGCGGGAACGTCCTGCGCAGCACCTCCAGCACGTCGCGCACGGCGTTTGCGCCGATGTACGGCCCATAATAGCGCGCACCGTCCTTTTGCATGCGCCGCACCATCTCCACCTTCGGGAACGGCTCGCGCTCGTTAATGCGGATGTAAGGGTAATGCTTATCGTCCTTTAAAAGGATGTTGTAATACGGCTTATGCAGCTTGATGAGGTTGCATTCGAGCATCAGCGCTTCCAGGTTACCCTCGCAGAGGATGATGTCAAAGTCGTCTATACGGCCCACCATCGCCGCCACCTTGGGCGTATGCTCCTTTTGCATAAAATAGCTGCGCACGCGGTTTTTCAGGTTCACCGCCTTGCCGACATAGATGATCTCCCCCTGATGCTTCATTAAATAACAACCGGGGCTTTCCGGCAGCATTGCAATCTTGGTGCGCAGTTCGTCGTTCATGAACGCCTCCGCCTTTCCGGCAGGTTTTCCAAAATGGTATCATAGTTCCCCGCAAAACACAACGCCCCGCGCCGCCGAAAAAACGGCCGGAGAGAATCCCTCCGGCCGTTTCACAGATCATCCGCGTCCTGCACGGGCTGCCCGCCGTCCTCGGGGACGCCCGTGTAGCTTCCCAGCACGTCGCTTTCCGCTTTGCGCTTTGCCCGCTTCAGCGGCGCCAGCCGCCTGCGGATCGCCTCGCGCAAGCGTTCTTTTTCTTTATCCATCCTCCATCCCTCCGGGGCGTAGCTTGCCCCGCGGGAGCGCACATCATGCCGCGGCTTCGCGCAGAAAATCGCCCAGCAAGCGCAGGCAGACGTCGCGCCGGTATTCTGCCGTGCTGCGCTGGTCGTCAATGGGTGCAATTGCGCTTGCAAACGCTTCCAGCACGGCCGCAGCGCGCGCGGGGATCTCCTCCTTTGCCGCGCCCAGCAGCAGCGCCTCGCCTTCGCGGCACTCCACCACCGTCGCGCCCACCGCGCCAAACGCCGCGCGGAAGCGCTCCACGCGCCCGTCCCGCATGCGAATCCATGCCGCCATGGAGCACTTGGAAATCGCCTGTGCCCGGCGTCCCCCTACCTTTTCCACGCGCCAAAGCCCATCGCAGCGCGGCAGGAACACCTCCGTGAGCAGCTCGCCTTTTTTCAGCGCCGTGCGGCGCGGCCCCAAGATCATCTCGCTTATGGGCAGCTCCCGCGCGCCGTCCGGCCCTTCCAGCCGTGCGCGCGCGTCCGCCGCATAGAGCACGGGCAGCGTGTCGCCCGCCGGGGAAGCGTTGCAGAGGTTGCCGCCAAGGGTGGCCAGGTTGCGCACGGCGGGAGCGGCAATGCCCGCGCAGGCTTCGCGGAGCATCTGCGGCACGCGCGGGTCGTCCATCAGCTGCGCATGCGTGCACGCCGCGCCGATGCGCACGCCGCCTTCCGCCTCTTGTATGCGCGCAAGGGATTCGATGCCATAAAGAAATATGGGCACATCCTGCGCGCTGTGGCGGAGCATCCAATCCGTCGCGCCGGCCACCGGCACCGCATGCGGTTCCCGCAGCGCTTCTATTGCCTCGGCAATCGTCCGCGGATATTGGTTTACCATAGGCCCGCCCCCTTTTCGGCGGCCATCCGGACCGCGTCGATGATCATCGCATAGCCCGTACAGCGGCAGAGATTGCCGGAAAGCCCTTCGCGAATCTGTTCCGGCGTAGGATGCGGCGTGCGCGAAAGAAGCGCTTCCGCCGCCAACAGCATGCCGGGCGTACAAAACCCGCATTGCACCGCCCCGCACGCGTCAAACGCATCGCTCAGCGCCTTGTGGCGCGGCGTGCCGGCAAACCCTTCGATGGTGACAATCTTCGCCCCGCGGCAGCGGCCAACGGGCACCAGGCAGCTGGTAACGAGCTTGCCGTCCAGCAGCACGGCGCAAGCGCCGCACTCCCCTTCCCCGCAGCCACATTTGGGGCCTGTCAATCCAAACTCGCCCCGCAGCGCGTCCAGCAGCCGCACCGACGGATCCTGATGGCAGACGACGTCCTTGCCGTTGAGGTTAAAGCGCGTTTCCATGCCGTTTCACCTCCGCTAGAAGCTGCTCCGGCGACGCCGGAATCTGATGTACCGCAATGCCCAGCGCGTTTTCCACCGCAAGCGCCGCGGCAGGCGCGCCGCCCACCGTCATCAGCTCGCCCGCGCCGCGCGCGCCAAACGGCCCGTCGTAGTAAGGATCCTCGTAAAACTCCACCTGCATCTGTGGTGCGTCGGCGCTGGTGGGAATCATGTAATCGCTCATCGCCTGTTGGCGAACGCAGCCCTGCGCATCCACGTCCATCACTTCGCAAAGGGCCTGGGCAATGGCCTGCAGCATGCCGCCTTCCGCCTGCCCGCGCAGAATTGTCCGGTCTATCGGCGTGCCGCAGTCAAAAACGCCCCAGGCGGCTACGGGCCGCGCTTGCATCGTCAGCGTGTCCACTTCCACCTCTACCACGTTTACGCCCCAGGAATAGGCGATATAGGCATCGCCCACGAAATCATCCGAGAACGGTTTGCGGTGCGGCGGATCCTGATAGTGCTCCTCCACGAGCTGATAGACGCCGGATTGCCAGTTCTCCTTCAGCCGTCTCGCCGCGCGCGCTACCAGCTGGCCGGGAATCAGCACCGAGCGGGACGCTACCGTCGGGCCTGAGTTGGGGCAAAGTGCCGTATCAGGCAGCTCATAATCCACCTGCTCCAGCGGGATCTCCAGCGCCGAAGCGGCAATTTTACAAAACGCCGTCAGCACGCCCTGGCCCATCTCCGTGTTGGCCGTGCGCACATGGACGCGGTCTTCTTCGTCCTTTTCCAGCCGAACGACGGATTTGATAAAATCCCGCTCGCCGTTGCCCGTAAAGCCGCAGCCATGAAAGAAAACAGAAAACCCAATGCCGCGGCGCATGCGCCCCGTCTGTCCGCTAAACGCCTTGCGCTTTTGCGCATAGCCGCTGATTTCCAGCGCCCGCGCGAGCATCGCCTCGCACGGTGGCGGCTCAAAGTATTCGCCGCCCGTGGCCGTACCGTCCCCCCGGCGGGCAAAGTGCGCGCGCTTAAACGCCGCCTCCTCCACGCCCAGGCGCTTTGCGAGATGGCTCATATGCGACTCGATGGCGTAAAACGACTGCGGCCCGCCAAAGCCGCGAAACGCACCGTTGGGCGGCGTGTTCGTGCGCGCCGTGCGCCCGCGGCAGCGAAGGTTTTCGATGTTGTAAACGCCTGTGCAGCAAAACATGGAGCGCTGCAAAACCACCATCGAAAGGCTTGTATACGCCCCCGCGTCCAGGATGATGTCCGCCTCGAGCGCCGTCACGCGCCCCGCCTTGACCGCGCTGCGCAGGCGGATATACGAAGGATGGCGCTTGGTTGTAAAGCGGATATCCTCGCCCCGCTCAAACGCAAGGCGCACGGGCTTGTGGCATTTGCGCGCAAGGGCCGCCGCCTGGCAAGCCAGGATCGACGGAAAATCTTCCTTGCCTCCGAACGCGCCCCCCGTCATCGTCTGGCATACGCGCACGTGCGCGCCGTCAAGCGCAAACGCTTTACGGAGCGCTTCATGCACGTAATAAGGGCATTGCAGCGACCCCGCCGCGCACAGCACGCCGTCCTCTACCCAGGCGGTCATCACCTGCGGCTCAAGGTACATCTGCTCTTGCAGTCCGGTGGCAAATTCCTCTTCCATCACAAAGTCCGCCGCCGCAAACGCCGCGTCCGGATCCCCCTTGCCGATGTGGAAATCGTGGAAGAACTCCTGCGTCGCGCGCGCGTCGGTCACGGCCGGCCGCTCGTCCCCGTAGCGCACGGCCGTCCGCCGCGCAAGCTCCGCCGCCACCGCCGCGTCCGGCCCGGCGATGATCGCAACCGGCTCGCCAACATAATAAACGCGCTCCTGCGCAAAGGCAGGCATTGTATCGTCGGTGATATGCACCCGGTTGACGGGCATGTCGCGCGCATCCGCTGCAAAATACCCGTCCGGCAGCGGCGGGTACTCCACGCCGCAAAGCGCGGCATTCGCCTTTTGTGCGCGCACCAAAACGGCATGCAGCACGCCCTCGCGTGGAACATCGGCCTCATACTTGGCTTCCCCTGCCGTCTTTTGTTGCAGGTCAATCCTCGTAACCGGCTCGTAAATGGGCCGCACGTCCATCCCTCCTTCTCCGTTTATCACTCGCTGCCTGCCAGCGCCGATACCCATACCGCAGCGTTCGCCTTTGCCGCCGCTTTCTATGAGAACTGCTGCAAGCATTTGTCTCGTTCCTCCCCATGGCGCATAAAAAACGTTCCTCTCGCCATGGTTGCTGCCTTCATTATATCGCAATGCATTGCTGCCGGTCAACGCCCTCCGCGCTGCCACCTGTACACAAAGGGCATCCTGAATAGATTTTTTCATCTGTTCTTATGAAATTATTTGCAATATTTATGCCATTTCGTTTTGTTTTTGCTCCTCTGCTGCAAAAAAGCGGTTGACAGCAACGGCAAACTATGGTAATAAGAGAACAGATGTTCTCATTTGTTGCAAACACATCGGATTTACCGCAATACGAAAAACACATTCGAAAGGAGCGTTGGCAATGAACAACACACTCTTGCGTAAACTCATGCGCCAAAGAAAAATCACACAGGAACAGATGGCCGACCGGTTGGGAATTGACCGCTCAACGTTCAGCCGCAAAATCAACACGGAAACGGGCAAGGGCTTTTGCCTGCGAGAAGCCAGCGAGATCGGCCATGCGCTCGGTCTCACTCCCGTGCAGATGGCGGATGTGTTTTTTGACCTGTAACCTGCCATCATAGTTGCCCATCACGCTTGCAACCGCCTTTTCAGCCGTGTAAAATAATCCGCGGCGAAAAGGCATTTTGTTTTGAAAGGGAATACAAATGAGTTGCAGCAGGAAACAAGCTCCGCCTCGTGCCCTGCGCCTAAAGGCAGCGCTTTTGCTGCTCCTGGCGACAATGCTCTGCGCTTGCGCTGCGGTCGCTTCCACGCACATTGCGTGCCAATGTCCGCCGGACGAATGCG
Organism: Candidatus Aphodomonas merdavium; assembly: GCA_018715585.1. Classification (GTDB taxonomy): domain Bacteria; phylum Bacillota; class Clostridia; order Christensenellales; family Aristaeellaceae; genus Aphodomonas; species Aphodomonas merdavium. Next base: position 2,304 of record DVLH01000033.1, on the reverse strand, counting down.
CGTGTTTCCTCTCATATGGCTGCCAAGGGGAGGCAATCCCCGCCATTGCAGCCTTGCTGCGCGAGCAGGGCTATCCCTGCGAAGCCTCCGCACAGTTTGACGGCGAAATGGAGCGTGCCGTGCGCTCGTTCCAGCGCGACAACGGCTTGAACGTCAGCGGCGTGCTCGACGACGATACATTGACGCTGCTTTTGTGGGGGCAGAGCGTGGAGGCGCTGGACGCCATGCAGGCGCCGCTGCGCGCGGCGGACGGCGGCAATCCGCTTTATAACCCGGATCCCGTCTATATCCCCGTATACGGCGGAACCAAACGGCACTGCGACCCTGGGTGCAGCCAGATGAAAGAGCCCCGCATCGTCTCCGTGCGCAATGCGGAAAAGCTCGGCTATGCGCCCTGCAAGCGGCGCAAGCCGCAGTAAAGGGCCACGACGGCACGGTGCGAAAAATGCTTTTCCAGGCAGGAAATAGCGGCGTGCGCGCCAAATAATACTAGACGGCAGTTTTCCGTCCTTTCCGCCAACGGGGGCTTTACGGCCCGGCAGGGCCGCTTTTGTTTGTTTCCGTGCCTAAATGCACCGCTTCCGCAATGTTTCCATCACGAATCAAAGGAGCGAAAAATGGATAAGCTGCGCGTTTGCTTGGCCAACGATTCTTTTCCGCCCTTGATCGACGGCGTTGCCACTGCTGTCGTCAATTACGCCGAAAATATCAACCGCCGCCTCGGCTATGCAACGGTGGTTACGCCTGACTATCCCGGCGCGGACGATTCGCAATATGATTTTCCCGTCATCCGTTATTTGAGCATCGACTTTACCAAGTTCGTCGGGTACCGGGCGGGCGTACCTTTTTCTGCCGAGCTGCTGCAGCGCTTGCAGGCGGAGGACTTTCAGATCATCCACAGCCATTGCCCCATTACGTCCACCATTCTTGCCCGTATCCTGCGAAAGCGCGCCGATATCCCCATCGTTTGCACCTACCATACCAAATTCGACATCGACATTGCCAAAGCGATCCGCGGCAAAATCCTGCAGGAAGAAGCCGTACGGCTGCTGGTGAAAAACATCTCCGCATGCGATGAGGTTTGGACCGTCAGCGAAGGCGCGGGCAAAAACCTGCAAGCGCTTGGCTTTACCGGAGAATATGTTGTCATGCCAAACGGTGTGGATTTCCCTGTGGGCCGCTGCTCGCAGGCGCAAATCGGCGAAGTTACCAAAGGATTCGATCTCCCTTCAGACGTCCCTGTGTTCCTCTTTGTCGGCAGGATGATGTGGTACAAAGGGATTCGTATCATTCTCGACGCGCTTGCGCGCCTGTCCGCACAAGGGATCGACTTCCGCATGGTCTTCATTGGTGACGGAAAGGACCGCAAGGAAATCGTTGATTATGCGCAGTTGCTGCCGTGCAGCGGCAAGGTGCTGTTTCTTCCCCCGATTCACGACCGCGAGCATATCCGCGCCTGGTACTGCCGGGCTGATTTATTCCTCTTCCCTTCCACGTTTGACACCAATGGGCTGGTCGTGCGCGAGGCAGCCGCCTGCGGCCTTGCTTCTGTGCTCATTGAAAATAGCTGCGCCGCAGAAGGCATCGTGCACAATCGTAACGGGTTTCTCGTGCAGGAAAACGCCCAGGCGCTGGCCGATGAGCTTTTCAGGCTTTTATCGCAGATGCAATTGCTGCATCGCGTGGGCGAATGTGCCCAGCGCGAAATCTATCTCTCCTGGGCAGACGCGGTGGCGCGTGCTTACCAGCGTTATTTTACCGTTATTGACAACTACCGCATCAAACGCAAACCCAGGCCCGAGCAAGTGCCGGAAGACTCTTCGCGCGCGGCCACTCTTTTTGCCGCTATTCAAAACTGGTTGCGGGAAAGCGGCCGGCATTCTTGACGCACTTTTTCTGTTGCGTAGCGCTTTGCAAAGTTCTGCCGTTGCCATTAAAAAAAATGATTGACAAAAGGGAGAAATGGTGCTATGATACGGCAAGTCGGGCGTAATGCATACGACATGCCAACATAGCTCAGCCGGTAGAGCAGCGGTTTCGTAAACCGCAGGTCAAGGGTTCGAGTCCCTTTGTTGGCTTTTTCTCGAGGTGTAGCGCAGTTTGGTAGCGCGTTTGGTTCGGGACCAAAAGGCCGCTGGTTCAAATCCAGTCACCTCGACCAACTTTGACCGGGTTTGTGAAAACAAATCCGGTTTTTTGTGCTGATTTTTTGGTCAATCCGGACGCAAGCGGACATGCCCCCTTTCGGCTGCGATCGGATGACAACCGATAAAGGGGGATTGATGGAATCGCGTGTCTGGTTTT
>DVLH01000257.1 GCA_018715585.1 Candidatus Aphodomonas merdavium | reverse complement strand
TCTGTGTGTGAACACACCGGACATCGAAAAAAGCATGCGGTTCTACCAGGAAATGCTGGGGTTTCGCTTGCTGAGCCGTGAAAGCTGTGCCTTTGGTGAATATGCCATGCTGCGCCTGGGAACGTCCAATCTGGAGCTTATCCAGCCTAAGGAACCGACGGCGGAAAGCTTTGGGACGTGCGGTTCCATTGCGCACTTTGGTTTGCAGGTTGAAGATATCGATGCGGTGTTTGCGGAGCTTAAGCAAAAAGGCGTTCATTTTCTTTCAACGAATATAGACGACTGCGATGAACCGATGGGCGGCCTGCGCGCGGTGTCGCTGCTGGGGCCAAGCGGAGAAGCAATCAACCTCTACGAATTCAAACATCCTTTCTAAGGCTATAACAAGTCCCTGCCAAAGCGCTGCTGCCACGGGGCGTTCTCAGTGCAGCAGAGCGCACAAAAGCAAAATCGCTTCCTCCTTTGGATGGAAGCGATTTTTGTTTGCCGCCGGGTAGGCCAAGGGCATCCGTGTTGCGACGCAATGGCTTCCCGCCGGGTGCCGCAAGTTATGCAGGCCTTTTTTGCTCCAAGAGCAATGCGGAGGTGGGGGAATGTTATGTGCCGCTGCCGTCGCCTTGGTGAAGATGGACGTTTAGATGCGGATAGGTCATGTCAACCCCGGCATGCAGAAAAGCGGTATAGAGCGCTTCGTTAAGCGCGTACCGTGTGCAGCCGTATGCGCCGGGGGCGGCCCAGGCGCGGATGGTGTAGCTGATGGCAGAGTCGCCGTATGCTTCCAGAAGGACCTCTGGCGCAGGATCAGCAAGGACATTGCCGGTGGCGGCAATGGCCTGCATGGCGGCGGCACGCACCTGCTCGGGCGTGTTTTCGTAGGAGGCGCTGACGGTAAGTTCAATCCGCCGCGCACCGGAGGAGGTGAAGTTGGTCAGGTTGGAGGTATATAGATGTTTATTTGGAATAAAAATCATCTTTCCATCCGCAGAGCGTAGGCGCGTGTAAAGGAAGCTGATTTCCTCTACCGTTCCCGTAACGGTGTCCGTCTCTATAAAGTCGCCCAGCGTGAACGGTTTGCTTCCAAGGATAATGATACCGCCGGTAAAGTTGGTTAAAACATCCTGCACGGCCAGGGAGATAGCCAGGCCAATGATCGAGAACAGGGCCAGGAACGACGTTATGGCGATGCCGGCAAGGTTTGCGGCAAACATGATGGAGAGGAGGATCAGCATGCAGCGCAGGGCCGTGCGGACGATCGAATGCAGGGAAGGATCAATCCGGGATGCCTTTTTTAAAAAACGATCAAACAGTTTCATAATGTAACGCACGGCAATCAGACAAGCAAGCAATACTGCCAGAGCGATGAGCAGCTTGTCGACGCCGACGTGTTGTAATGCCGTAATCACTTGCGCCATGGTAAGCATCCCCTTTGTTTGTTGCGCGCCGTTTTTTGCACGAGGGCGCGCTTTTGCAGGTAGTATACCATAAACGCCCGCAACGCAAAAGGCGAAGGCTTTTGCCGAACCAGAGAAAATTGCGCGTATAACGCCGCGAAAAAAGCAAAAACTGACGAGGAGGGAACAAAAACAGGAGGAACGCATGGCTTTTTTTAACAAAACGCAGGATGGCAAACCGTTTCGCGCTGGCGCAAAGCTTGTTTGGCTTGCCTGGGAGGATGCGACGTTTGAAACGGCACGGCGGGAAAACAAACCCATCTTTTTAATGATCGGCTTTTCCGCGTGCCGCTGGTGCCGTCTACAATGGGAAGAAATACAAAAAAGCGAACCCGTACGCCGGCTTTTGCAGGAACACTTCCTTTGCGCATGGGTGGACAGGGACGAGCGCCCAGACCTGGATGCGGCGTATCTGGCTGCGCGGCAGGAGGGAGAGGGGACGCCGGGATGGCCGCTGTTGGCTTTTTTGACGCCGGAGCGGCTTGCGTTTTATTTAAGCGGATTCCTTCCCGGTGAAGCGCTGCTGGAAACGCTTAGAACGGCGTCACAGGAGTGGGAGCAGAACAGGGAAAAATTAGAAGCGCTCGCACGCGAAAACGTGGAAAAAGCGCGCGCACGCTTTAAAAGCATTCCACAGCCGATTGCGCTTACGGGCGAGCTGTTTTCCTTGGCAGTGCGCCGCTTTCGGGAGCGGTTTGACGTGCGCTGGGGAGGTTTTGGAACGCCGCCAAAGTTCCCTATGCCGCTCAGCGTTCGGTTCCTCCTGCGGCAAGGAAGGCTTGGGGAGGATGAAGAAGCGCTCTCGATGGGCCTGACGACGCTGCGCCGCGTGAGCGAAGGGGAGATCTTCGACCATGTCGGCGGAGGCATTTTACGCTATGCGCGCAGCGAGAGCTGGCGCGAACCGGAAGGGGAGAAAATGCTTTCGGACAACGCGCTTTTTGCTGACGCGTGTTTGGAGGCGTGGGGGATCACCAAGGAGCCCGTCTTTCTTATAGCGGCGGAACGGACGCTGGGATGGATGCTGCGGGAGATGCGCACGCAGTCGGGCGCGTTTTGCGCCGCGCAAAGCGAAGAACCGGGTGAAAGCGTATTTCTCTTGGCGCGGGGGGATATGATGCGCCTGTTGGGCGAAAACGACGGGACGGCGTTTTGCACGTATTACGGCATTGAAACGGCGGCACGCCCTTCTCGCCAAGGGCATGACGGCATTGAGACGCCGCGCATGTCGGCGCTGTGCGAACGGGTGTGGCGCTGGCGCCAGGAAAAGACGCCGCTGTTTCGCGATGAAAAAATCCTGACGGCTCCAAACGCGCTTGCCATTCAAACGCTGTGCCGTGCCTACGAGGCGACGGGGCGCGAGCTTTATCGGGAAGCTGCGGAGAAGGCGGCGCAGTTTCTTTTTGAGCGCATGCAGTTGGCGCAAGGAATCATGGCAGGCTGCTTTGGACAGGGAGAACTGCGCCCGGGGACGCTGGAGGATACTGCGCAGACAGCGGTGGCGGCACTTGCGCTTTACAGCGCTACCCTTCACGGCGGCTGGCTGGATCATGCCGTTGCCCTTGCGCGTAGCCTGCTGCGCACCTTTGGCCGCAAGGAAGGCGGCTTTTACATGACGCCTTCCGGCGCGGAAAAGCTGTTTGTCCGGCCGGTTGACACGCACGACGGTGCGACGGCATCGGGCAATGCGGCGGCGCTGGATATGCTGGTGTGGCTTGACCAGCTGGATATCGGCACGGGCTGGCGCGAGGCCGCCCAAAGGCAAGCGTCGTTTCTCTCCGGATTTCTTTACGAGGACGGTGTGCAGCACGCGGCGGCGCTTCTTGCCGTGATGCCGCTTATCTATCCCACGCGGCTGCTTGATTCTCGCGCAACGGCTGCGGAAAATAAGCGCTTGCTGGCTGCGCTGCACGGCAACTATCAGCCGTTGCTCTATAAAAAAACAACGCAGCCAAGCGCGTGGGGAAGCCGTTTTATTCTCACTACGGGCGTGGGCGCACCAATGCCGATGCGCGCCATGGAGGAGGCGCTCTCCCGCGTGGGAGGGGAAACGAGAGCGGATGCAGCTGTGCCGCGGTTTGAGGGGGACGCATAGCGCGTCATCCTTTGCAGGGAAAGACAGGCGAACCACGCGGGCAGGTTGCGGCGCTTTTTGCCAACGCCTATGATATGGCTTTTATAAAAAAAGCGTGCCCTGCATCGGGCACGCGTGCGGATTATTTTTCGATGGTGCGGATCGTCTTTAACTCTTCCAGCAGGGCTTGCGGGGGTGTCAGCTCGAGCAGCTGTAGGCTTTCTTCCATTTGCGCGTCGTTGCGGAAAGCGGCGAGCGGAACGGCGGCAAAGGGCTGTGCGGAGAAATACAAAAGAGAAAGCAGCGTAATGCTTACCCCATAGCGCTCCGAAAGATCGAGCAGCTTTGCGTAAATGACATCGTTTTGCGCGGTATCATAGACGTCGCGCGTGCTTTGCGAAAGCGCGTCCCCCCGTTGCCGGTGCGAGAAATAGCCTTTTGCCAGCGACGTGTAGCAAGTTGCATTGAGGTGGGTTTGTGCATGAAACGCGTAGGTAGGCGCATCCATTGCCACGAGCGTTTTGTCCTGAAGGTTTTCTACGCGGACTTCAGCCAGGCTCCACATGAGCTGGTTACAGACAAACCCTTTGAGCCCGTGCGCCGCGGCGTATTGCTGCGCCGCTTTTAGGCGCGGCAGCGTCCAGTTGGAACAGCCGTAGTAGCGGATTTTTCCTTCCGCACAGAACACTTCCAGGCATTCCAGCAGCTCCCCGACAGGGCGGGACGGATCGTCCCGGTGCAAAAAGTAAAGATCGATATAGTCCGTGCGCAGGCAGCGCAGGCTGCCCTCTAGATCCAAGCGGATTTCCTCCGGCGTTACGCGGGAGATGTGCATGGCGTTGATTGGAGGATGCGCGCCCTTTGTGCTGAGCACAATGCGGTCGCGTCCGCCGTGGGCGGCCAACCATTTGCCGATAATTTTCTCGCTGCATGCGGTCATCCCCGGTTCCCAATCGCCATAAACGTGGGCAGTGTCCACCAGATTTCCAAGCTGCGTATATCGATCGAGCTGGCGGAGGGATGTCGCTTCATCAATACGGGTGCCAAAGTTTGCCGTGCCAAGCCCCAGCGGGGAGACGAGCAGGTCTGTAGCGGCGAATGCGACCTTTTCCATGGTTTCACCTCAATCTGGCACGCAAGTGTGCCGTATATAGACGTACGCGCTGCGAAGGTAGGCGGCCGAAGAAATAATACGGATATTCTTTCCCCGCCAGAAAAGCGTCCACGCGCTTGCACCAATCGTCTAATTCTACCAAAAGGGACTCAGTCAATGCAAGCATCTGCGCGTCATTTGTTTCAAGCGCAATGCGCGCCGTATATCCCGATTTGGCCACCAGCACGCACATTTGCACGTAATACACCATGGCGTCAAGCATAACGTTATAGTCCGCCGCAGTTTTTTCATCCAGGCCCAAGGAAGGGATGTCTAACGTTTTTTTCAGCTGTGCCGCCAACGCCAGGGCCTCATCCTTTTCCGCAAAGATGCTCGGCAGGTTATCCTTTGCCGCCCTGACGCGCTCGGACGCCTGCGGCTCCCAGTCGTCCAAAAAGCGCTTGTCGATGTCGCGAAAGAGCATTTCCAGCGTATAGGGCGC
>DVLH01000032.1 GCA_018715585.1 Candidatus Aphodomonas merdavium | reverse complement strand
ATTGGTTTGCCAACATGGCCGCGCCGATGATGCCGGCATCGTTGCCGAGCTGCGCCAGCTCGATGCTGGCATGCGGGCGGGAGAGATAGAACTTGTTTTCGGCCACCTTCTGCCGCACGGGCTCCAGCAGGAAATCGCCCGCCGCCGACACGCCGCCGCCCAGCAGCACCATATCGGGATCGAGAAAATCGATGACGGAAACGATGCCAAGCGCCAGGTGGGTCGTGTATTCGTCAAACGCTTCCATGCCTGCGGGATCGCCTGCGCGCGCGGCGTCAATGACGGCCTTCGCCGTCATCTGGTTGGGGGTAATGTCGCGCAGCGTACTGTCCCTGTGGCGCAGCGCGGCCTGCAAGCCCATCCGGATGAGCGCCGTCGCCGATGCATAGCGCTCAAAACAGCCGCGCTTGCCGCAGGTACACGGCTCGCCGCCGGAACAGTAGATGAAATGGCCCAGCTCGCCTGCGACGCCATGCGAGCCGGAAAACACGCGGCCGTTGAGTACGATGCCTGCGCCAAGGCCCGTGCCCAGCGTGAGCAGCACGCTGTTGGGCACGCCCGCGCTTTTGCCTGCCCGGGCTTCGGCCAGCGCGGCCACCGTCGCGTCGTTGTCGCAGGCGAAGGGCAGGTCGTAATAGCGATGCAACACGGCGCGCAGCGGCACGTCCGTCCAGCCGAGGTTGGTGCAAAAAAGCACGAGGCCGCTTTCGGCGTCATAAATGCCGGGCACGCCGCAGCCGATGGCCTGCACTTCGTCCATGGAAACGCCGGCATTTTCCGCCGCCTCCTGCATTGTTTCGGCAATGTCGCGGATTACGTCCGCATAGGGGCGGTGCGCCTGGGTGGGGCGGCTGGAACGGCCGAGGATGTTCCCATCGCCATCCACGATGCCGACGGCGATGTTCGTGCCGCCAAGGTCGATGCCTACAGAGATCATGCGTCGTTTCCTCCTTTGCTTGCCATCTCGCGCAGCCGGTCGTCAAGCGTCTTGGCGGCGTTATAGCCCATCTTGCGCAGCCTGTGATTGCGCGCCGCCACCTCGATGACGATCGCCAGGTTGCGCCCTGGGCGCACGGGCAGCACAATGCGCGGCACATCTACGCCCAGAATCTTCGTTGTCTCCTCCACCTTGCCCAGCCTGTCATACGTGCGTTCCTGCACCCAGTGCTCCAGGTGAATCACCAGATCGATCGATTTGCTGGGAATAACGGCGCCGATGCCGTACATCTCGCGGATATCGATGATGCCAATGCCGCGAATTTCCATAAAGTGGCGAATCATTTCCGGCGATTCGCCGGTCAGGCGCGTTTCGCTCACGCGCTTGATGTCCACGACATCGTCGGCGACGAGCTGGTGGCCGCGCTTGACGAGCTCCAGCGCCGACTCGCTCTTGCCGACGCCCGACTCGCCCGTCAGCAGCACGCCCACGCCGTAAACGTCCACCAGCACGCCGTGCAGCGTCTGGCGGGGCGCCATCACGTTGGAGAGATAGAGCATCGCCTCGGACTGAAAGCGCGTCGTGCGCTGGCGAGAACCGTAGACGGGCACGTCATGGGCTTGCGCCAGCTCGCGCAGGTCGTCCGGGCAGCCCAGGTTGCGGCAGATGACGATGCAGGGCATCTCGTACGTGAAAAAAGTGCTCAGGCGCACTGCGCGGACGCTGGCGGGGAGCGTGTCTAGGTATGTCATCTCCGCCCGGCCGAGAATTTGCATGCGCTCACAGGCAAAATGGTTGAAATAGCCGGAAAACTGCAGCCCGGGTCGGTTTTGATCCGGCGCTTCAAACTCGAGCTCCTCGCGCGGGGAAGGGACGAGCACTTCCAGCGAGAGCGCCTCCGCCATTTTTTTTGCGTTTACTTTCATAGCGAATCCTCCGGGGGGATCAGTTCGTCCAGGAGACCCGCGATGCCGTCGTTTTCGCACGTTTCGCCCACCAGGCGCGAAGCGGATAACACCTCGGGGGTTGCGTTTTTCACGGTAATGGGCCAATGGCTCCAGGTCATCATGGACAAATCGTTAAGGCCGTCGCCGGCGCAAATGACGGTGTCCTTTGTCCAGCCTTTGAGCGCTGCCAGCTTGGCTACGGCGTTGCCCTTGGTGGCCTGCGGCGCCGTGATCTCCAGGAAAATGGGCACGCTGGTGGAGACGTTGAGACGGCCGGCAAACGCTGCCTGGCCTTCCTCGCGCAGGCGGGCAATCTGATCCGCCGGGCCGATGCCGAGCAGTTTGGGCGCGGGATTTTTGATGCATGCGGTGAGCGGCGCGTGCGTAAAATGGGCAGGCAGGCCGGATTTTTTTTCATAATCGCGCGCGTATTGGCAGTCCTCCCGGCAATACCAGCTGTCGCCGTCGAAATACTGCGCATAGCAGCCGCGCGCGTCGAGCCAGGAGAGCATCTCCCGCGCGGTCCCGGGGTCAATTTCGTTTTGCACAAGCACCGCGCCTGTTTTCAGGTCAATTACGCGTGCGCCGTTAAAGCAAATCATCTCGCCTTCCGCGCCGGCCTGGTGGACGTAGGGGAGAATGGATGCGCCTGCGCGGCCGGAGCAGAGCACAACGCTGACGCCTTGGCGGCTGATGCGCCGCAGCGTGGCGGCG
>DVLH01000256.1 GCA_018715585.1 Candidatus Aphodomonas merdavium | reverse complement strand
ATAACTTCGTCGCAGATATAATCTTCCCAGTTAAAAACGTTAACCTCTTCTGCGGCAAGCGCGGGCAGCGCGCAGCTGAGCAGAGAAACGGTTAGAAACGCGACCAAGAGTTTTTTCATCGACGGAAACCCCCTTTTTTTGTTATAGCCTTGTTGCTTCGCCCGGTGATGAGCAAAAGCAGTGCAAGCACAGTCAGGAACATGATGGTCGAAAGCGCGTTGATTGTCGGCGGCACTTTGCGGCGCGTCATGGAGTAGATCAGCATGGATAGGTTCTGCGTGCGCACAGAGGTGAAATAGCTGATCACAAAATCGTCCAGCGACATGGTGAAGGACAGCAGCGCGCCGGTGACGACGCCCGGGAGAATCTCGGGCAGGATGACCTTCCGCAGCGCCTTCGCGGGCGGACAGCCCAGATCCAGCGCGGCCTCGTAAAGGTTTTTATCCATGCGCTTGAGGCGCGGCAGCACGGAGAAGATCACATACGGCGTGTCGAACGTGATGTGCGCCATCAGCATAGTGCCGTACCCGCGCGGTACCTGGGCGAACAAAAACAGGATCATCAGTGAGATGCCCGTGACGATGTCGGGCATGAGCATCGGCAGGTTGGTGATGTTCATAAACAGCGCGCGCATGCCGGATTTCATGGAGTGAATGCCGATGGCGGCAATGGTGCCAAGGAGCGTTGCGGCAATGGTGGCAAGCGCCGCTACCGACAGCGTCACATACAGTGCCTGCATGATCGACTCATCGCGCAAAAGCTCGGCATACCATTTGAGCGACAATCCGCCCCAGACGGCGCGCGTCTCGCTAGCGTTGAACGAGTAGACGATCAGCACGACGATGGGCGCGTAGAGGAAGAGCAGCACGGCGGCCAGATATAGCCTGCGGAGCGTTTTCACCAAAGACCGCCCCCTTCCGCCTGGCCGTTGGGATCAACCTTGTTGAGGATGCCGATGGATACGAGGATGAGCGCCATCATGATCAGCGAAAGCGCGGAGCCGAAGTTCCAATCGCCAACGGTGAGAAACTGGTTTTCAATCAAGTCGCCGAACATCATGAACGTGCCGCCGCCCAGCAGGCGCGGAATGACGAACGTGGTGATGGCCGGCATGAACACCATCGTCACGCCGCTGAGGATGCCCGGTACGCTCAGCGGCAGCGTTACGCGCAAAAAGGTGACAAACGCGTTGGCGCCCAGGTCGTTGGCGGCCTCGATCAGACGGTCGTCGCTCTTGGAAAGCACGGAATAAATCGGGAAGACCATAAAGGGAAGGAAGTTATACACCATACCCATCAGCACGGCGCTTTCGGTATACATCAGCTTCTTGCGGCCGATGCCGATCCATTCCAGAAAACGGTTGATAATGCCCGTATCTTCCAAGAGCGTCATCCAGGCGTAGGTGCGCAGCAGGAAGTTCATCCACATGGGGATGACGAAAAGCACCACGACGATGTGCGAACGTTTGAAGTCCTTGGAGGCAAGAAAAAGCGCCGCGGGATAGCCGATCAGCAGGCAGATCACCGTGCAAAGCGCCGCAAGATACAGCGAAAGGCCGAGAATGCCGAGAAATTCCGGTTCCAGAAACAGCCGGAAGTTTTCCAGCGTGAACGACCCGCCGAACGTGAAGGCGTAGTAGATGATCAGGAAAATCGGCACGACGGTGAACATCAGCATCCACAGCCCGTAGGGCATGGCAAAAACGGAACGCTTCATTCCTGCACGGCCTCCTCCATTTTGTGCATGATGTGGATGCCGTCGGGCAGGATGGAGACGCCCACCTCGCTGCCCTCCTGGAGCATTTGCGTGGAATCAACCTTCCAGAGCGTATCGCCCGTCTGCACCATCATGCGCCAGTGTACGCCCTTGAAGAGCACGGAACGGACGATGCCGCGCATCATGCCCTCGCCGCTGGCGGAGCAGAGCACGTCCTCCGGGCGCACCACGACATCCACGGGCGTGTTCTGGCCAAACCCGGCGTCCACGCAGACAAACTTGTGGCCCGAAAAGCTCACCAGCCTGTCTTCGAGCATCGTGCCGGAGAGGATGTTGCTCTCGCCGATGAAGTCGGCCACGAAAGCGTTGGCAGGTTCGTCATAGATGGATTTAGGCTTGCCGATCTGCTGGATGTGCCCGCCTTTCATTACCACGACCGTATCGCTCATCGTCAGCGCTTCCTCCTGGTCGTGGGTAACGTAGAGGAAAGTGATCCCCAGCCGCTGCTGCATTTTTTTCAGCTCCAGCTGCATGTCCTTGCGCAGGCGCTGGTCCAGCGCGCCCAGCGGCTCGTCCAGCAGGAGCACTTCCGGCTCGTTCACGAGCGCGCGGGCGATGGCCACGCGCTGCTGTTGGCCGCCGGAGAGGGCGTCGATGTAGCGCTTGTCATAGCCTTTCAAGCCGACCATTTCCAGCATCGCCTTGACGCGCCGGGCAATGTCTGCGTGCGGGACTTTGGCGACGCTTAACCCGAACGCCACGTTATCGTAGACGTTGAGATGGGGGAAGAGCGCGTATTTTTGAAAGACCGTATTCACCCGGCGGCGATAGGGCGGAACGCCCGTGATGTCAACGCCGCCAAAAAGGATTTTGCCATGGGTGGGCTGTTCAAAGCCGCCGATCAGCCGCAGCGTCGTCGTCTTTCCACATCCCGACGGGCCTAGCAGGGTGACAAACTCCCTTTTACGGATATAGAGGTTCATATCCGCTAGGGCTTCAAAACCGTCAAATTCTTTGGACACCCCAACGAGTTCAATCAGGCGCAGATCCTCAACCATGGCGGTATGCTCCTTTTGCGTGTCGATTTAAAAGCTGGGAGGCGTCGCGATCCACAGAATTTTTGCGGCCGACTTCCCCGTGTTTTCAAGCCAATGCGGTGCGGAGGGATGGATGCAAAAACTTTCGCCGGCTTTGACGCGGTGCTTGGCGCCGTCGAGATGGAGCTGTACGGTGCCGCTAAGCACGTAGCCAAACTCCTCCCCCTCGTGCGGGTCCTGTGCCTGCGTGCTTTGGCCTGCGCGCAGCGTAACGAGGATTGGCTCCATGGCGTTCTTTTGTGCGTTGGGAACGAGCCAAGTGATGTGGCCGTGCTCCTCGTCGTCCAGCTCGAACATATCCTCCCGCGCATAGACGCATTTTCGCTCGCTATCGTCGGAGAAAAAGGCGCGGGGACTCGTGCCAAGGCATTCCAGGATATCGATGAGCGTGGCGATGGAGGGGGAGGTCAAATCGCGTTCGAGCTGGGAAATGAACCCTTTGGACAGCTCGCAGCGGTTGGCAAGTTCCTCCTGCGTCAAGCCCAGCTGCATCCGTAACTGTTTGATTTTCGGGCCAATTTCCATGAGAACACCTCCGTTTTGCGCCATATGGACGCCGCCTGCGCATGCCGGAAAAGCCGTATTGCCATCCACGCCCCGGCCGGACGCGGACTGCGCTAATAATAAACTTTCGGTTTAGCATTTCTGTTTGTTTACAAACGCTAAACAACCAATCGGCACATAGTAAACCACAGATTTCGCGGCATGTCAACAGCATTTCGCAAATTTTGCGAAAAAAAAGCACGGGCAGGGTTGACAAGTTTTCGGGGTGTGCGATAATAGTTCTGTTTGCAATAAAGATAAGTGAGCAAACGGTTGCGAGGGTTGAAGATGAGCATGGTCTGGTGGATTATAACGGTTACGGCGATTGCGGGCATTGTGGGGACAGGCCTTGGCGGGCTGATTGGCGCGCTTGTGCGCAAGGATTCTTCGGGCGTTGTCAGCCTTCTTTTAAGCTTTGCGGGCGGGGTAATGCTGGCCGTGGTCTGTTTTGACCTGGTGCCTACGGCAATCCGGCCGGAAAACGCCACGCAGAATTACAGCATTTTTCTTGTCATCGGCGGCATTATGGCGGGGTATGGCGTGGTGTATTTGCTCAACCGGTGGATCGACCGCTGCACCAACCACGAGCTTACCCACCATAAGGAGACGGACCATCCCAAAACGGCGGACGCGCTGGACGAGCTGATCCATAGCGACCATTTTGAATACCACCAAAAGCAGGGCCCCCAGCAGCGCAGCGAGCTATTCGTGGCCGGCGTGATTATGGCGTGTGCCATTGCACTGCACAACTTGCCGGAGGGGATCGTTATCGGCGCTTCCTATGCGGGCGATGCAATGAGCGGCGCTTTTACGGGTACGGGGCTTGTGATGGCCATCATTATCGGGTTGCACAACATTCCCGAAGGCATGGCGGTAGAAGTGCCGCTGATGACGGGCGGTATGAGCCGCACGAAAGCCGTGCTGGTGACGGCACTTTCCGGCGCGCCGACAGTGATCGGGGCGCTGATCGGTTACGGCTTGGGAGGCATCGGGCCGCTTGCACTGTCGTTGTCGCTCTCCTTTGCCTCGGGCGCAATGCTGTACGTCGTCTTTGGCGAACTGCTGCCGGAAGCGATTTTGATGTGGCGCAGCAAGCTGCCGGCATTTGCCTCCATCGTTGGAATCGCGGCAGGGCTGGTCG
>DVLH01000255.1 GCA_018715585.1 Candidatus Aphodomonas merdavium | reverse complement strand
GTTCGACTCCGGCGGCGTTACGACGGGGCCGATGACGGTGCCGTTCATCATGGCGATGGGCGTGGGCGTATCCGCCATCCGCAGCGACAAAAACGCGGAGGCCGACAGCTTCGGCCTGGTTGCGCTCTGTTCCATCGGGCCGGTGCTGGCCGTGCTGCTGCTTGGCTTTTTCTACGAAAACCAGGGCGGCGCGGTGGCCGCGCAGGCGGCGCAGCGGTATTTGGATACGGTTGCGCTCAGCCGGGGCTATCTCAAAGCCCTTCCGGGCTATGCGCTGGAGGTGGCGCTGGCCCTTTCGCCGGTGGTTGTGTTTTTTCTGCTGTTTCAGCTCTTTGCGCTCAAGCTGCCGCGCACGCAGTTTTTGCGCATCCTTGCGGGTATTGTGTTTACCTATACGGGGCTGGTGGTGTTTTTGCTGGGCGTGAACGTCGGGTTTTCATCGCTGGGCGTGATCCTGGGGAAGGAGCTCGCGCAGGGGTGGACGCGCTATTTGCTCATCCCCATCGCCGCGCTGCTGGGCTGGTTCATTGTCTCGGCCGAGCCGGCGGTTCACGTGCTCAACAAGCAGGTGGAGGAGATCAGCGCGGGCGCCGTGTCGGAAAAGATGATGCGCGTCAGCCTTTCCATTGCCATTGCCGCGGCAATGGGGCTGGCGATGGTGCGCGTGCTGACGGGGATTTCGATTCTTTGGTTCCTCGTGCCGGGATATATCCTTTCGCTGGCGATGAGCTTTTTTGTGCCGCAGATGTTCACGGCGATCGCGTTTGACTCCGGCGGCGTGGCGTCCGGACCGATGACGGCCACGTTCATGCTGCCCTTTGCGATGGGCGTGTGCGAGGCGTCCGGCGGCAATTTGCTGACGGATGCGTTTGGGCTGGTGGCGCTTGTGGCGATGATGCCGCTGATCATCGTGCAGCTTACGGGCATCATCTACGTCGTCAAGACGCGCGGCGAGCGCAAGGCGGCTGTGCCCAGCTTTGGCGATGAAGAGATTATCGAGCTGTGGGAGGTGCGGTGAGTGGAGCTGAATTTTCTCATTTCCATCGTGGACCGCTCGCGCGCCGGGGCGATGCTCGCGCTTTACGAGGGGCTCCCGCTCGTGGTGACGATGCTCGGCCGCGGGACGGCGACAAGCGAGCATTTGAGCCTGCATGGCCTGGAAGCGACGGAGAAGGCCGTCATCGCATCGGTGGCGGACGCGGAAAAAACGCGCCAGATCATCAAAAGCGCGAAGCGCAAGCTGTATATCGACATCCCGGGGAACGGCGTGATGATGGCGGCCCCGGTAAAAAGCGTAGGAGGTGGGCGCACGTTGAACTATCTTACCGATAACGCAACGCCCGATGCCGCGGCCCCGGCGATGCGGTTTGACCATGAGCTGATCGTCGCCATTTTGAACGAAGGCTATAACGAAATGGTGATGGATGCGGCGCGCTCTGCCGGCGCCTCGGGCGGGACGGTGCTGCACGCAAAGGGGACGGGCAAGGGATATGCCGAAAAGTTTTTCGGCGTTTCGCTGGCGGATGAGAAAGAGGTGATCTTCATCGTCGCCCGCGCGCAGGAAAAGGCGGACGTCATGCGCGCCATTGCCGTGCAGGCGGGGCCGGGGACGCCCGCGGGAGCTATCGCTTTTTCACTCCCTGTCTCGTCCGTTGCGGGCCTGCGCAACCTGGAAGCGGAGTAGTTTCTCGCAACAAAGTTACAAAAGACCAACAAAACGGGCGACGGCTTGCTAAACTGCCCAAAGAACCCTATAATTGCCTTGATTCCTTGAAAGAAATGGGGTTTGACGGTGACGCTGCGGGCGGATGTGCTTTTGCAAGCGAGCAAGCAAGGGATCGCTCCACCCCTTTTTGGGGAAGCCTTGAAGGTTTACAGCCAAGGGCGCATTCTGTTTGCGGAAAACAGGGCGCGCCCTTTTTTTGCGCGCCAGGGCGGGCGCCACGGGGAAAAGGGAGGATGGACATGCGAAAACGGGGGATGATCTTTGCGGCGGCGCTGCTGGCGCTGCTGTTGGCGGCCGTCCTTGCGCCGGCGGCGCTGGCGGAGGTGACGATTAACGATACCACCTTCCCGGATGCGACCTTTCGGGACTATGTGAAGGATAACTTTGACACGGATGGCGACGACACTCTCTCCGATGCCGAGATCGCTGAGGCAACGAAGATTGATGTCTCGAACAGAGGGATCTCCGACCTAACGGGTGTAGAGTATTTTACGGCACTGGAGGAGCTGGACTGCGGCATCAACGCTCTGACGGAGCTGGATGTGTCGGGGCTTACGAACCTGTACATTCTAGACTGTTCCTCCAACGATCTGACGTCGCTGGATGTGTCGGGGCTTACGAACCTGAACACTCTGGACTGTTCCTTCAACGCTCTGACGTCGCTGGATGTGTCGGGCTGCACGGCGCTGCAGTACCTGTACTGCTCCTCCAACCAGTTGACGTCGCTGGATGTGTCGGGGCTTACGAACCTGCACATTCTGTCCTGCAGCAACAACGCTCTGA
>DVLH01000254.1 GCA_018715585.1 Candidatus Aphodomonas merdavium | reverse complement strand
GGATGAAGTGATGGTGGCCCTGCGCGGACGTCTGCGAGACGATGTTGATGAGCGCTTCGCGGCGGAAAATCATAATCGCCAGCGATTCATACGGCAGCGAGGGCGTTTCCGGGCCGGCTTCCATCTGTGTGATCAGCCCGTTTTCGTCGAGGTTGAAGTACATGTGCGGGCGGTCCGAGTCCGGCGTTTTCTGCATGGGACGGCACAGCACGGTGATGTCCGCCGTGGTGTCAATGTGCTGGCGGAGCATCTCCTGATAATCGATGTTGACGACGACATGGCTGTCAGCAACGACGATGTATTCCTGGTGGGAACGGCGCAGATAGGAGAGGTTGGAGCGCAGCGCGTCAAGCATGCCTTCGTAGACGCCCGTGTTGTCGCGCGTGAGGAACGGCGGAAGGATGAACAGGCCGTCATGCTTGCGGTGCAGGTCCCATTCTTTGCCGCTGCCCAAATGGTCCATGAGGGAGTGGTAGTTCCGCTGCGTGATGACGCCTACGTTGCGCGCGCCGGAATTGACGAGGCTGGACATTTGAAAATCGATGATGCGGTAACGGCCCACGACGGGAAGCGCGGCGACGGCGCGCGTGAGCGTCAACTCCCGCAGGTGCTGGTCGTTTTCTCCCGTGTAAATAAGGCCCATGAGTTCTTTCATTTTGAACCGTTCTCCTTTCTTCAGGCTTTCTTGTCGTACTGCTCGCCGGGCAAGACGACCGTACCGGCCGGAAGATTTGCGCCCTGCGCGACGACGGCGATGCCGCCCTCTTCTCCTCCGATGACGCAGCCGGGCCCGATGACTGCATTTTCTGCGATGATGGCGCGGCGCACGGCGCTGCCGCGGCCGATGTTCACGCGCGGCATGACGACGGCGTCCTGCACCGTGGCGCCCTGTTCGACGGTGACGCCCGCAAAGAGCACGCTGTGCTGCACGTTGCCCGAAACCTGGCAGCCTTCTGTGATCAGCGCATTTTTGACCACGGCGCCGGGCGCGGTATATTCCGGCGGGAGGACGGGGTTGCGGCTATAGATGCGCCAGCGCTTGTCCGCCAGGTCGATGGGGGCGGGGTCCTCCAGCAGGTCCAGGTTGGCCTCCAGCAGGCTGTCCACCGTGCCGACGTCCTTCCAGTAGCCTTTGAAGGGATAGGCGAAGAGCTTCTGCCCGTCGGCCAGCATGGCCGGCAGGACGTTTTTGCCAAAGTCGTTGGAGGATTTGGGATCGGCCTCGTCGGCGATGAGGTAATCGTGCAGCTTTTTCCAGGTGAACACATACACGCCCATCGACGCCTTGTTGGACTTTGCGTGCGCGGGTTTTTCGTCAAACTCGACGATTTGGTTGTTGTCGTCTGTGTTGAGGATGCCGAAGCGGTGCGTCTCCTCCCACGGCACCTCCAGCTCGGCAATCGTCACATCGGCGCCTTTTTCAATGTGGTAGTTCACCATGGCGTTGTAGTTCATGCGGTAGATGTGATCGCCCGAGAGGATGAGGACATAGTCCGGATCGTATTGCTGAATGAACCCCATGTTTTGATAGATGGCGTTGGCGGTGCCGCGGTACCATTCGCCGCTTTTGCCCTTGACGTAGGGGGGCAATACAAAAACACCGCCGTTTGTCAGGTCCAAATCCCAGGGGCCGCCGGAACCGATGTAGGCGTTTAATTCGAGGGGCTGATACTGCGTGAGCACGCCTACGACGTCAATGCCGGAGTTTGCGCAGTTGGAAAGCGGAAAATCGATGATGCGGTATTTGCCGCCAAAGGGCACGGCAGGCTTGGCCATAGATTTTGTTAAAATGCCAAGACGGCTGCCCTGTCCGCCCGCCAGCAGCATTGCAATGCAGTGTTTTTTCCTCATGGGCTCACTTCCTTGCAGATTATTTGGAAAATGGAAGGTTCTTCCATACTGGATTATATCATGTTTATCGGGGGATGCAAAGAAATTTTCTGTGAAAATTTGGCAAAAGGCGATAAAGAAAGGTGGCTTCCGGCGCGGCAGGATAAAAGATTGTTTTTTAAAAACGGCGCGTCTTTAGCAAAGACGCGCCGGCAAAGGAAAGGAACTATTCTTCTTTTTTCTTGAGCGCAAGGCGAGCGAGCAGCAGCCCGGCAATGGTTTTTGCATCGTCAATCTCGCCGGAGGCGACGAGGGCGACGGCTTCGTCCAGCGGCATGCGCACCACGTTGAGGTATTCATCCTCGTCCGGGTGGTCCTTGCCCTGCGAAAGGCCGGTGGCAAGGTATATGGAGACGCACTCCGTCAAAAAGCCGGGCGACATGCGCGCATGGGTCAGCAGCTCAAAGCGCTCGGCGCGCAGCCCTGTTTCTTCTTCCAGCTCCCGCTTGGCGCACAGCAGGGGGTCCTCCCGGGGATCGTCCTTCTTGCCCGCGGGGATTTCCATCAGGATACGCTGCATCGCCACGCGGTATTGGCGCACAAGCGTGACATATCCGTCGTCGTCGACGGGGACGACGGCGGCTGCGTTGGCGTTGCGGACGATTTCGCGCTGGGCCGTGCGGCCGCTGGGCAGCTCGACATCCCAATGCTCCACGTTGACGAGCTGGCCGCGGAACATCTCGCGGCGCTCAAGCACGCGCTCAAACAGGTTTTGATCGTTCATTTCCGGCATATGCTTCATCTCCCGTGGTGTTGTTCCACCCGCCGCGCGGTTTTTCCTGCCAAATGGCGTGAAAACTGAACGAAATTGACTTTTCGCTTCGTTATGTTACAATGAAAACAGTTTTTTTGCTTACTGTCAACCGTCTGGAGGGATGGATAGATGATTCGCAAGGTGTTTTGCCTTTTGCTCGCGGCGATGTTCGCTCTTCCCTGCTTTGCGCTGGGCGAAGCGGTACAACAGCGGCTCGTCGTTTGGACCGCGCTGCCTGACGGAACAATGGGCGAGGCGGTTGAAGGGGTAGATTATATCTGGTCGTATACGGATGAGACGAGGACGACCGTTTGGGTACAGACACTCCCGGAAAGCCAGATTAACCCCGCGCAAGTCGTGGTGGAAATCGTGGATACCGACGGGCAGACGTACCGGTTTTACGACACGCTCAACAACACCGAGTGGCTTGATTTTGCCTCGACAGGCTTTCTGCCGCAGTCGTATGCGCTTGTGAATACGGCGACGGGAGAAACGGTGGCCGGCATGACGTTGGCCGTCTCGCCGGATGCGGCGCCTGCGCAGGGCGGGGACGTCCCCGGCGCGCAGCAGACGATGCCGCCGGAGGCGACGGGCTTTGTGCGCGCGGGCGCGGGGACGAACGTGGCCGACGGCCAGGGCGGCATGTACCAGCTGGGCGCGGACGCCGTAGGCACCGTCTACCCGGATCAGAAATACAACGACGGCACGGGGGCGCTGTGGTTCCTGGTGCAGTTTGCGGACGGCACGAGCGGCTATGTGCAGCTGGGTACGGTAAGCTTTATCTCGCAGGAGGAATATATGGGCGCATCGGCCACGCCGGTGCCGCAGCAGACGATGCCTGCGGAGGCGACGGGCTTTGTGCGCGCGGGTGCGGGGACGAACGTGGCCGACGGCCAGGGCGGCATGTATCAGCTGGGCGCGGACGCCGTAGGCACCGCCTACCCGGACCAAGCGTACAACGACGGCACGGGGGCGCTGTGGTTCCTGGTGCAGTTTGCGGACGGCACGAGCGGCTATGTGC
>DVLH01000253.1 GCA_018715585.1 Candidatus Aphodomonas merdavium | reverse complement strand
GGTAAAACGGATAGCGGCATTGCTAATCGTGGCTGTGATGCTTTGCGGCGTGGCATTGGCAGAGGAAGGAAAGCCGCTGAATGAGACCCTGACAGAGCTGACGGCACTGGTAAAAGAACGCTATGGAATTGGCGATACATTTGACGAGTTCACAAGCAACTACACGCAGGAACTCTATGGCGAGCGATGGAACCTCTCCTGGTCGAGCGACACGGAATATGTTTCCATTTTTTGCGACGGGGAGGGCTACCTTTACGATTATACGCACGATTACTATTTGACGGGGCATACGCCGCAATATGACCCTTACTTTACGCCGCATTATCCCAGTATGGATGTGGAAGGATGCCGCGCTGTGGCGGAGGACTTTTTGCAAAGTGCGCTGCATGAAAACGAAGGTTTTGTGTTTGATTCGCTCACACAGGATCTTTACGGATATAGCGCTTGGGGAGATACCTGCTCTTTTTCGGGCAAGCTCCTGCGGGATGGGCTGGAAATGGACATCAATTTTTACATCGCCGTGAATGCAGACACGATGCAGGTCACCTCCTTCTGGCGGGGCGACAGCTGGACCGGCTATTCGCTGCAAGAGGGCGAAATCAGCGTTGACGCAGAGACGGCGGAGCAACGGCTGAAAGAAAACATTCGCATGGAGCTTGTGTATGTCGGCGATGAAACACAGGAGAACCAAGCGGTGCTGCGCTATGTGCCCGTTGCGGATGAACCGGATTTGCTCAATGCCGTAACCGGCGAATTTGCCGAGCAGGATGGAGAAATGCTGGCCAAAGCGGAAAGCCTCAGTTCCCTCAATGCCTATTATGATGCGGGCGCCTCCGCAAGCGCGGGGCTGACGCAGGCGGAACTGGAAGGCATTGGACGGATGGAAGGCGTGTGCACGCAGGAAGAGCTTGACGCATGCGCGCGTGCCATTGAGGAGATTGGCATCACTGATGCCTATACGCTTGACAGCGTCCGGTACCATGCGGACGAGGAAAGCGTTACGGCTACGCTGCAATATGAGACGGAAATGGACGAGGCGGCATACAGCGCGCTGCTGGGCGTAAGCGGTGATGTAGCGGCAACCGCATACGCAATGTATGGCAACGGGCTGCTGACACGGTCGGTTACGCTTGACGCGCATACGGGCGAGCTGGTGTCTTGCAGCGTGTATGGTACAGAATACTACAATAACGACATGTACCGGGAAATCGTGGTTGACGTGCAACAGGCACAAGAAAAAGCAGAGGCATTTTTAAGCAAATACTTCCCGGACCTTGCGCAGGACACGAGCGTCCGCCAGGTGAAGCCGCTTGCGGATACGATGTATTCCAACCCCTGGGTGCAGGTTGTGTTTACGCGCATGGAAAACGATATTCCTTACCTGAACGACGGCATCACCATCAACGTGAACATGGCAACGGGCAACATTGACTACTTTGCGAAAACCTGGTCGGACGATGTTGTTTTTGAATCGCCGCAAGGCGTCGTCGGCGAGGAAGCGGCCTACGAGGCATACTGCGCCGCGGCGACGGTTGCGCTGTCTTGGCGGGCAATGCCGGAGGAAGAAGGGAGCGAACTTACAAACATCTATGGGCGCTATTACTCCCTGGAACCGGAAACTGGCACGGTTGCCATCGATGCCAAAGACGGCAGCATCTTACAGCAGGATTCAGCACAGCAGATTGCCTACAGCGACCTTGCGGGGGAGGAAGTAGAAGAAGTTGCGCTGCGGCTTGCAGCATATTCCGTAGGGTTCCCGGGCGGGACGCTGCAACCGGAAAAGGAGATCACGCTGCGTGAAGTGCTTTGTTTGCTGATGCAGGCGAGCGGTTATTCAAACGCATGGGAATTGCCGGATGAGGATCTGGTCAACATGGCCAGCAACAGCTGGATTCCGCTGGAAGGCGCGCAGCTGGATGCCGTGGTGACGCGCGGACAGCTTTGCCGGATTTTGTTGGATATGTCCGGCTATGGCGCGGCTGCGGAGCTGCTGGGGGCGGTTGACAGCGGCTTTAGCGATGATGCGTCGTTTACGGCGCAGGAGCGCGGCTATTACCTGCTGGGAAAAGCGATGGGCGTCGCACAGGCGGATGAGGAAGGCTGCTTTGTTCCGCAGCAGGCGCTTACGCGCGCACAAGCGCTCATGATGTTTGACAGCTTCCTTTCGCTGTAATATTTTCTCCGTAAAAATGCGCTTTTGCGCGTTTGAGGCTATGACGGCCAGGGCCTGCGTGTTATAATCCAGAGGGGAAAACGCGCGGCCCTGGCCGCGCCTTAAGGGAGGATACAGATGCAAAAAAAGGATGGATTGAACTATGCGCCCGTCTCCGCCGCGCCGGTACAAAAAGCCGTAGCGCCAGGCACGTTCCACTTTGCTGCCGTAGGGCTGGATCATGGGCATATCTATGGCATGTGCAATGCGCTGACGGAAGCCGGGGCGGAGCTGAAATGGGTGTATGACCCGGACCCGAAAAAGGTGCAAACGGTGCTGGACCGTTATCCAGGCGCGCGGGCGATTGATAGCGTTGAAGCCGTGCTGGAGGATGAGCAGATACAACTTGTGGCGAGCGCCGTGGTGCCGTGCAGGCGAGCGGCGCTGGGCCTGCGCGTGCTGCGCGCCGGCAAGCACTACTTTGCCGACAAGCCGGGCATGACCACGTTTGAGCAGCTTGACGAGGTGCGCGCAGCCGTTGCGGCGACGGGGAAAAAGTACTATATCTATTTTAGCGAGCGGCTGCATGTGGAAAGCGCGATGTTTGCGCAGAAAATGATTGACGAAGGCCGGTTGGGCCGCGTTTTGAGCGTGACGATCCTTGCACCGCACCGGTTGAACCTGCCCTCCCGCGATGCCTGGTTTTTCGATCCGGCACAAAATGGCGACATCCTTAACGATATTGGCAGCCATCAATACGAGCAGTTCCTCTCCTATACGGGGGCGCGCAGCGCGCGCGTCGTTGCAAGCCGCGTGGCGAATTTTAACCTTCCGCAGCATCCGGGATTTACCGACTTTGGCGATTGCATGCTCGAGGCGGACAATGGCGCGGCAGGATACTGCCGGCTTGACTGGTTCACGCCAGACGGGCAGAATGCCTGGGGGGACGGCCGCGTGTTCCTGGTGGGGACGAAGGGCACGCTGGAAATCCGCAAATACCTCGACCTGGCCGCATCCACGGAGGGGGACCATGTGCTCCTGACGGACGCGCAGGGCGAACACCGCTTTGACGTATATGGCAAAGTGGGATTCCCGTTCTTCGGCGCATTTTTGCGCGACTGCTTGGATGGCACCGAAAACTCCATGACGCAGGAGCATGTCTTTGAGGCCATGCGCCTTGCGCTCGAGGCCAGCGCCAAAGCCCAGCGCATCGAGACGGCGCAGCGCTGATTTTGCCGGAGTGTTCGCTTGAAAGCAAAAGGACCGGACGGGTGTGCTTTGTTTTCCATAAGCACGCTTCCGTCCGGCCTTTTTTAAGGCGTTATCGTTGCTTCCCCCGGAAAAGCGGGGAAATTTTCCCGCAGCCACCGGAACGTGCGTTGCCGGATGCGCTGCAAGTTTTTTATTGATCCTTCTGTTCAGAGGGCGGTTGCGAAAGGATTTCGCGCTGCGCTTTTTTTGTCAGCGATTGCAACACGAGCGCATATGCGCGCAGGCAGAGGTCGCGCAGCACCTCGTCCGGCACGCAACCGTCGAGAAGGAC
>DVLH01000252.1 GCA_018715585.1 Candidatus Aphodomonas merdavium | reverse complement strand
AGGGCCAAGCCACAACACACCGTCCCGCAGGAGATAAAACCCTGCCCAGTTGACGCCTTCAAGCGTGCCGTAGAGCAGCGCAGAGGCGTTGGCAAGGGTCGTTACCGGTGGGGCGGAAGCGTCCAGCAGCGCATCGGCGCTTGCAAGAAACGCCGTTTCGTCCATCGAATGCGGTTCCCTCCCTGTTTTCGTATGCCATATTTTACACTTTTTTTTGCCGGATGTAAAGGGAGGGGTTTTGTGCTGACGGTGCTTTTGCGTGCGACAGTGCTTTTCTTTTTCGCCGTACTCGTCATGCGCGTGATGGGCAAGCGGCAGATAGGCCAGTTGCAACCCTATGAGCTTGTGATCGCCATCATGATTGCTGATTTGGCGGCGACGCCGATGGGCGATATTGGCGTGCCGCTGCTTTACGGGATCATGCCCATGCTGATGTTGATGCTGCTGCACAGTGTGCTGTCCCTTCTGAGCCTGAAAAGCCAGGCGGTACGCGCGCTGCTAAACGGCAAGCCCAGCGTGCTCGTGCGGCGCGGTATAATCCAGCGCAAGGAGCTTTGCCGCAGCTGTTATGACTTAAATGACCTTCTTGAGGAGATCCGCGCCAGTGGCGTAATGAATCCTGCCGAGGTTGGAACGATGATCCTGGAGACGAGCGGGAAGGTGAGCGTTTTTCCCAAAGCAGCTTACCGGGCTGTTACACCGGAGGATTTAAAGCTGCAAACGGGCTATGAAGGAATCCCGCTGACGCTTGTGCTCGACGGTAGGCTGGAGCGGCAAAACCTTGCGGCGGGCGGGCTTGAAGAAAAATGGCTTTTGCAAAAGCTTAAAGCGCTTGGATTTGCCGCATTTGAGGAGGTGCTGCTGGCGAGCCTGGATACGGATGGAATGCTCTTTGTGCAGGGGAAAGGAGAAAAGCCAAAGCTTGTCATTGCCCGGGCGCTGGCGCCCAAGGAGGTCGTTTGGTAAATGCGGGGAAAGGTGATTTCCATTGTCGTAACACTTCCCTTGCTGCTTGTGTTTGGGATCCTGTGCATGCTGTATGTCTATCGCGTGTCGCAAGCAGGCATTGAAAGCGCAAAGCGGATTGAGGCAATGGTAGAGGCGGGAGAAACGGAGGAGGCGTTGGAAGAGGCGCGAGCTTTGGAAGCAATGTGGGAAAAAAACGAGCCGCTATTGGAGCTTTGGGTTTGCCATGCGGATACGGATGAGGTGCGCAAAAAGCTACTGCTGGCAGTGCTTGGTCTGGAAACAAACAACCGGGGAATTACCTTGGAAAACGTAGCGCTGCTCCAGGAAGCGTTTGAACATCTCCACCACCGCGACGATATTACCTGGGCTAACGTCCTCTAGCCGCGCCGTATATTTGGTGGTATAATAAAGAAAAACGCAAGAAGGTGGTCCAAATGCGAACGCTATTATGCGGTGGGACGTTGGCGTTGGCGGACGGGGCAAAGCAGGGCGACCTGCTGCTGGAGGACGGGAAAATTGCCCGTGTCGGCGGCGAAATTGATGCACCGGATGCGCAGCGGGTGGACGCCACCGGTTGTATCGTTTTGCCTGGGGCGATTGACACGCATACGCACTTTGACCTGCCTGTTTCCGGTACGGTGACGGCGGACGATTTTGCAAGCGGGACGCGCGCAGCCGTCCTTGGCGGGACAACAGTTGTGCTCGATTTTGCCACCCAGGAGAAGGGCCATACGCTTGCCGAAGCGTTCGAGGTATGGCAACACAAGCTGGGCAGAGGGATCAGCTGTGACGTTGGGTTCCACATGGCCGTGACGGACTGGAACGAGCGGACAAGCAGGGAAATTGACGCGATGACGGCGCTTGGCGTGACGAGCTATAAGTTTTATCTCGCCTATCCCGCGCTGATGGTGGAAGACGACGCCATTTACGAGGCGCTTGTGCGGCTCAAACAGGCGGGCGTGATCGCCGGGTTTCACTGCGAAAATGGACGGCTTGTCGCCGCACTCACGCGCCAGCTGCTGGCCAGCGGCCTGACAAGCTGCCGGGCCCATCCACTTTCCCGTCCGCCGGAGGTGGAGGCGGAGGCGATTGACCGGCTGTTGCACATTGCGGCGCTGGCCGGCGCGCCGGTGAACATTGTGCATTTGAGCAGCAAGGCGGGGCTGGAGGCCGTTCGCCGCGCGCGTGCACGCGGGCAACGCGTGTTTGTGGAGACGTGCCCGCAGTATCTAACCATGGACGATGCCGTTTATGCGCGTGAGGACGGCGCAAAGTTCGTCTGTTCGCCGCCGTTGAGAAAAGCCGAGGACTGCGCCGCGCTTTGGGAGGCGCTTGCAAACGGCGAAATCGACACCATCGGCACGGATCATTGCTCGTTCCGCTATGACGTGCAAAAATCCGGCAAGGCGGACTTTACGCAAATTCCAAACGGCATGCCGGGTGTGGAGCACCGCCTGGCATTGATGATGACGGAAGGGGTGAAGGCAGGCAGGATTTCTTTGGCGCAGCTGGTACAAATGCTCTGTGAGAATCCAGCGAAGCTTTTCGGGCTTTATCCGCAAAAGGGAGCGCTGCTCCCGGGGGCGGACGCGGACGTTGTGCTGTGGGATCCCTCGCTCCGGCACACGATTACGGCAGAAAGCCAGGCACAACGGCTCGACTATACGCCGCTGGAAGGCGTGAGCGTTTGCGGTGGCGTGCGTGCCGTTTGGGTGCGCGGCAAATGCGCCGTAGACGATGGAAAATGGCTTGGGCATAATTTGGGGCGCTATGTTGCGCGCACAAAGCCCATTTTTCAAGAAAATTGAATGTTTTTTTCGATTTTTTTCTTGGAACTAGCAGGAAAACAACGATATAAGAACGAATAGCACTAAACTGCGTAAGTAAGCAGGAAAACAAGGAGGATACCAACTATGAACAAATCCGAACTTTGCGCTGAGATCGCCGCCAAGACCGGTCTGACGAAAAAAGACGCAGAGAAGTTTACCGGCGCTTTTGTCGAAACCGTCGTTGAAAGCATGAAGAAAGGCGATCGCGTTCAGATTGTCGGATTCGGTTCCTTTGAAGTGCGCGAGCGTCCTGCACGCACGGCGCGCAACCCGCGTACGGGTGAAACCATTTCGATTGAGGCAAGCAAGGCTCCTGTTTTTAAGGCCGGCAAGACGTTCCGTGAAAGCCTGAACTGACAACTTAAAAAAAGCCCGTGCAGCCGCACGGGCTTTTTGTTCATACCTGAAGGAGAATCTATGAGGCTCGATAAGTATCTAAAAGTATCTAGGATTATTAAGCGCCGCAACGTTGCCAATGAGGCATGCGATGGCGGCCATATTTCACTTAACGGGCGCGTGGCAAAGCCGGGCGCAGAGGTCAAGCCGGGGGATATAATAACAGTACGCTTTGGGGAACGCGAAAGCCGTTATGAGGTTCTATCCGTAAGCGAACATGTGCCCAAGGCGGAGGCGGCGGATATGTACCGCACGCTTAATGTATGAGCGTTTGGGCCGTCATTGTTGCCGCAGGGAGCGGCGAGCGCATGGGACTGGGATGCAACAAGGCATTGCTGCCGCTGGGCGGCAAGACGGTGCTGGAACGCTCCGTGGAAGCGTTTGAAGGCATGGTCGATGGCATTGTGGCCGTCTGCCGTAGGCAGGATGAGGAGCAGGTTCGCGCGCTCGGCATCAATGGAAAGATTGTTACAGGGGGCCCTTCGCGGCAGGAATCCGTGCTCAATGGGCTGCGTGTGCTGCCCCAAAGTGCGCAGGTGGTGCTCGTGCATGATGCGGCGCGCCCGTTTGTCAGCCGGGAAACGATTGAGCGCTGCATTGCATCCGCACAGGAATTTGGCAGCGGCGTCGCCGCGGTTCCCGTTACGGATACGATCAAGCGGGCAGACGCGCATGGCGTCGTTGAAAAAACGCTTCCCCGCCAGATGCTCTTTGCTGCACAGACGCCGCAAGCATTCCGCCCCCAAGAGTTGACAAGGGCGCTTGAAATGCTTACCGCCCATGGAGAGCACGTAACGGACGACGCGGCTGCAATGGAGCTTTGCGGCTATTGTGTGCGCCTTGTCAAGGGGGATGAGGGGAACAACAAGCTGACGCATCTGTCAGACCTGCAAAACGCGCGTGCGCGCTTGGGAGAAGGGGAAGCAAAGATGGAATGCCGCATCGGCCATGGGTTTGACGTGCATAAACTACAGGAGGGACGAAAGCTGATCCTGTGCGGGGTTGAAATCCCCTATGAAAAAGGCTTGTTGGGCCATAGCGATGCGGATGTAGCTGTGCATGCGCTGATGGACGCGTTGCTTGGCGCGCTTGCGCTGGGGGACATTGGCAAGCTTTTCCCGGATACCGACGCGCGCTACAGCGGGATTTCTTCCATTTTGCTGCTAAAGGAAGTTGCCGCGCTGCTGGCGCGGCATGGTGCGCAAGTGGAAAACGCGGATATTACCATCATCGCCCAGCGGCCCAAACTCAAGCCCTATGAGGAAGAGATGGTCTCCCGTGTTGCAGCGGCGCTCGGCATTGAAACGGCGCGTGTGAGCGTCAAAGCAACGACGACGGAGGGCTTGGGCTTTGAAGGGGAAGGGCTTGGCATTTCTGCGCATGCTGTTGCGCTGGTGAGA
>DVLH01000251.1 GCA_018715585.1 Candidatus Aphodomonas merdavium | reverse complement strand
GCGCCGCTTGCGCTGGCTGCCGTTGCCGCAGGCGCGGATGGCCTTCTGGTTGAAATCCATCCCGACCCGCCCAATGCGCTAAGTGACGGCGAACAAGCGCTAACGCTTCAAGCTTTCGCCGCGCTTGCGCGCGACATCCGCCGCGTTCGGGAGGCGCTCATGCCATGATACGCATTGCCGTCCCCGCCTCGCGCAGCTATGAAGTGCTCATTGCGCCCGGGCTGCTCGCCCGCCTTGGAGCGCTATGCCGCGAAGTATGCCCCTCGCAGCGCGCAATGCTTGTGACGGACAGCCGCGTCGCGCCGCTCTATTTGCAAAAGGCCGCATCATCGCTGGCAAGCGCAGGCTTTTGCGTGAGCACGTTCGTGTTCCCCGTCGGGGAAAAAAACAAAAACGGCGCAACCTACCTGCGCCTTTTAAACGCATTGGCCCGCTGCGGTCTGACACGTTCGGACCTTCTGCTCGCCCTGGGCGGCGGCGTAACAGGCGACCTGTGCGGCTTTGCCGCGGCCACTTACATGCGCGGTATCCCGCTTGTGCAGCTTCCCACGACGCTGCTCGCCTGTGTGGATGCTTCTGTGGGCGGCAAGACGGCCATTGACCTGGCCGCGGGCAAAAACCTGGCCGGGGCATTTTACCAGCCGCGCCTTGTGCTGTGCGATACGTCGCTGCTGGCCACGCTGCCCGCGGGCGTGTTTGCCTGCGGCTGTGCGGAAATGATCAAATGCGCCATGCTGGGCGGTCCTGCGCTGTTGGAAGCGATGCAGGCCGCGCCCATCCGCAACAGGCCGCCGGAAGAGCTGATCTCCGCCTGCGTGGCGCTCAAGCGCGATCTGGTCGTTCAGGACGAATTTGACACGGGCGTTCGCAGGCTGCTCAACCTGGGCCACACGTTCGGCCACGCTCTCGAACGGCTCAGCGGTTACCGCATGCCCCATGGCCAGGCAGTCGCCGCCGGTATGGCGATCATCACGCGCGCGGCCGTGCGCAAGGGGATTTGCCCGCAGGAATGCATGGATGCGCTCGGCACGCTGCTGGCCCAAAACGGCCTGCAAGCGCGCGCCGGTTTTCGTGCGCAGGCGCTGTTTGAAGCGGCGCTGCTGGACAAAAAGCGGGCGGGCGATACGATCACGCTCGTGGTTCCCACAGGAATCGGCCGCTGTGAACTGCTGGAACAGCCCGTGCAGGCGCTTTGCGCGTGGGCGCACGCGGGGCTGGACGCATGAGCGCGCTCATCTATCCCGCGCGCCTGCGCGGCTGCGTGCGCGCGCCCGCATCGAAATCGCAGGCGCACCGGCTGCTCATCCTGGCCGCGCTTTCAGACGCGCCGAGCCAAATCCATCTTGCCAACCTCTGCGCGGATCTGGAAGCCACGCTGGGCGCCCTGCAGGCGCTGGGCGCAGCCGTGGAACGCACGGCCTACGGCGTTGCCATCCGGCCGATTGAGCGCCCTGCCGCACACTGCGAAATTGACTGCGGGGAAAGCGCAAGCACGCTGCGGTTTTTGCTGCCCGTGGCCGGCGCTCTCGGTACGGACGCCTGTTTTCGCATGCGGGGACGGCTTGCGCAGCGGCCGCTGGCCCCGCTTGCACAGGCGCTGATGGGCGGCGGCTGCACGCTCTCCCGTCCGGATGCGTCGTCGCTGCGCATTTGCGGCAAGCTTCACGCGGGCGCTTATGCGCTGCCTGCGGGGATCACGTCGCAGTTTCTGACGGGGCTTTTGCTGGCGTTGCCGCTTTTGCCCGGCCGCAGCCGGCTGTCTACCGGCGGCGCACCGGTTTCCGCCGGCTATGTGGAGATGACGCTCGCGGCGCAGGCGCGCTTTGGCGTCGTCCCCGCGCGCGTGCCGGGCGGTTTTGCGCTGAGCGGGCGGCGCTACCATGGCGGCGGCGTGCTGCAAGTTGAAGGCGACTGGTCGGCGGCGGCGTTTTTCCTCTGTGCAAACGCAATCGACGGCAATCAGGTGCGCGTCTGCGGCCTGAACGAAGCCACGCTCCAGCGCGACAGATGCGTGTTGGGCGAGCTTGCGGCGCTTTTGCGCGGGCCGCACACCGTGGACGCGACGGATATTCCTGATCTGATTCCGCCGCTGGCGGCCGCTGCCTGCGCGCGGGGCGGAGTGCTGCGCGTGCTTCACGCCGGACGGCTGCGCCTTAAAGAAAGCGACCGCCTGCACGAAATTGCGCGCGTGCTTTGCGCGCTGGGCGGCTGTGTGGAGGAGACGGACGACGGGCTGTTTTTCCCGCCTGCCCATCCGCCCTGCGGCGGCGAGGTGGACGCGGCGGGCGACCACCGCATCGCCATGATGGCCGCCATCGCCGCCGGCGCATGCGAACGCCCCGTGCTGCTGCATGGAGCGCAAACGGTGGCAAAATCGTACCCCGCTTTTTGGAACGATCTGCGCGCGCTGGGCGGACGTTTTACCCTGGAACCGGAGGCATCCCATGAGTAGCATGTATCTTTCCGCGCTTAAGCTCTCCATCTTCGGCCAATC
Organism: Candidatus Aphodomonas merdavium; assembly: GCA_018715585.1. Classification (GTDB taxonomy): domain Bacteria; phylum Bacillota; class Clostridia; order Christensenellales; family Aristaeellaceae; genus Aphodomonas; species Aphodomonas merdavium. Next base: position 1,517 of record DVLH01000251.1, on the reverse strand, counting down.
GCACGGGCCGTGCGTTGGCGCTGTGCTGGACGGCCTGCCAGCCGGTGAGGCGGTGGACCTGGACGCTCTCCACGCTTTTTTGCGCCGCCGCGCGCCAGGCCAAAGCGAGCTGACCTCCGCCCGCAAGGAAGAGGATCTGCCGCAGCTCCTCTCCGGCCTTTCGCAGGGCGTTACCTGCGGTGCACCGCTGGCGATTGTGCTGCCAAACGCGGACGCACAGCCGGGCGACTATGATTCGCTGCGCGATGCGCCCCGCCCGGGCCATGCCGACTTCACCGCGCACGTGAAGTTCAAAGGCTTTGAGGACGCGGCAGGAGGCGGCCATTTTTCGGGCCGGCTTACGGCGGCGCTCTGCGCTGCGGGCGGCATTTGCCTGCAAATTCTTGCGCGCCGCGGGATCGCGGTTGGCGCGCATCTTTTGCGCGTGGGGGAAGTTGCGGATGTCCCGTTTGATCCCGTTTGCCTCACGCGCGAAACTTTGCTTGCACCGGGCAACAGCGCATTTCCCGCCTTGGACGGGCAGGCGGCGGAATGTATGCGGCAAACGATTCGCGCCGCAAAACAAGCGCAGGATTCCGTTGGCGCAGAGGTAGAATGCGCGGCGCTGGGGGTTCCGGCAGGGCTGGGCGACCCGCTGTTTGACGGCATGGAGAACAGGATTGCCCGCATCGCCTATGCGATTCCCGGTGTGAAGGGCGTCGAATTCGGCGGCGGGTTTGCGCTTTCGCGCATGCGCGGCAGCGAGGCGAACGACCCGTTCCTCTGCCAAGACGGCGCCGTGCGCACGCGGACAAACCGCGCTGGCGGCATCCTGGGCGGCATTACTACGGGCATGCCGCTGCTCTACCGCGCCGCCGTCAAGCCCACGCCGACCATCGGCCATCCGCAGCAAAGCGTCTGCCTGCGCACGGGCGAACCTGTCACGCTCTGCGCCCATGGTCGGCATGATCCGTGCATCGCCTTGCGCGCCGTGCCCTGTTTTGAGGCGGCGCTGGCGCTGGCGCTGCTGGATGCGATGCTTGAGCGCTGCAGCACGCCGCTTGGAGGGATTGTCCATGAGCCTTGAACCGCTTCGCGCGCGCATTGACGAAATTGACGCCTCCTTGCTGCGCCTCTTTCAGGAGCGCATGGACGTCAGCGCCCAAATTGCCGCGCAAAAAAGGCGCGACGGCCTGCCCGTCTATGACGCCGCGCGTGAGCGCGCCAAAGCGAAAGCTTTCCACGATGCCGCGCGGCCGCCATATGGCCCCTACGCACAGGAGCTGTACGCATCGCTGTGCGCGCTCAGCCGCCGCTATCAGCGCTGTCTGGCCACGCCGCTGCGCGCCGGGCTGTTGGGCCGCACCCTCCAGCACAGCTTTTCTCCTTTGATCCATTCCTTTTTCGGCGACTATTCGTATGATCTTTTTGAAGTGGAGCCACAGCAGCTCGAGTCTTTCGTGCTTAGCGGCCCTTTTGATGCGCTCAACGTCACCATCCCCTACAAAAAAGCCGTCCTACCCTATTGCGGCAAGCTG
>DVLH01000250.1 GCA_018715585.1 Candidatus Aphodomonas merdavium | reverse complement strand
CGGAAGTCCGGCAGGCTGCGCAGCTCCTTGAGCTTGGCTGCATTCGCCTCAGAGGCGATGCTGTCCACAAGCCCTCCGGATGCTGCGTGCAGCACGGCGCTGGTGCGCATGCGGTTAAGGTTCTCCTCCGTCGTCTCCAAACCGCGTATAACATATCCAGCCACTGAAACGATGAGGAGGATAGCGCACAGCGCAAAAAGTAGGATTGATATAACGCGCGAGGCTTTGCCGGCGCCTGCTTTTTTCATTTTCTGTTGGGTCATGCCAGTTCGCCTCCATTCACTTTCACGCCGGACATCGCCAAGCCGAAGCTAGCATCCGAGCTGTCATGCCGCAGAATGCAGGAAATCTTCCCTTCCGCCACGATGGCAATGCGGTTGCAGATGGAGCGCAACTCCTGCAATTCGGAGGAAACGACGACAATCGTCATCTTTTGTTCGCGGTTGAGGTGTACGAGCGTTTCCAATACAAGTTGCTTGGCGCCGATATCAATGCCGCGTGTCGGCTCTGAGACAAAGAGGAACTTCGGGTGCAGCGCCAACGCGCGCGCCACGCAGACCTTTTGCTGGTTCCCGCCGGAAAGCGTGCCCGTCAGCTGTGCAGCGGAGGTGCAGCGAATATCCAGCTCCTTGATCATTTCGTTCGCATATTTACGAATGGCGCGCGTATTTTTCATGCGCGGGAACCCGCCCAGGAAATCGCCATGCACCTGCATCGCGTTAAAAGCGATATTATCCTCGATGGAATGGTCTAGCAGGAGCCCAACGCCTCGGCGGTCCTCCGATACCATGGCGATACCGGCTTTAAGCGCACCGCGCGGATCGTTAAGCTTGAGCGGTTTGCCAAAGAGCTCCACGCTGCCCTCTGCGGGATAGAGGCCCATCACGCCGTTTGGCAGGCCAATCTTCCCCTGTCCCGCCAAGCCCGCAATGCCGATGATTTCCCCTTCGCGCACATCCAGATCGATACCTTTGACCATTTCGCCGGGCATATCCACCCACAGGTCTCGCAGGCGCAGCGCCACGTTGTCAGTGGAAACGTCTACCTTGCCCGAAACGCGGATGACGCCCTCGCTACCGCGGCCGATCATTAGCGCCGCCATCTCTTCCATGGTGATTTCGCTCTTTTTGCGCGTAACGACAAGCTGGCCGTCACGCAGGATCGTCACGCTGTCGGCAGCGCTCATCACCTCGTCCAAACGGTGCGTAATGAAGATAATCGCAATTCCCTTTGCCGCGATATCTTTCATCACCCGGAGCAGCTGCTGCGCCTCCGACTCCGTCAGCACGGCCGTCGGCTCGTCAAACACGAGCAGCTTCATTCCCTTTTTGTCTATTTCGCGGGCAATTTCGATAAACTGCATATAGCCTACCGGCAGCCCACCTACCAGCGCATATTCGTCAATACCGATGCCCACAGAATCCAGCGCCTTGCGCGCATCCGCCGCCATGGCACGCTGGTCAAGCGTCTCCAGCTCCCGGCTGATCGCGCGGCTCAACCACCAGGGCTTTGAGATCTCACGGTTTAGTTTAATGTTTTCAGTCACGGTAAACCCGGGAATGAGCATAAACTCCTGGTGTACCATGCCGATGCCCTTCGCCATCGCGTCCATGGGCGACATGATTTTGACGTTTTCTCCGTCCACAATGACATCGCCCTTAAACCCGCCGGTGGTATGAATAACGGGCATACCAAAGAGAACGTTCATCAATGTGGACTTGCCTGCTCCGTTTTCGCCCAGCAGCGCATGAATTTCACCAGGCCGGATGCGCAGCGTTACATCTTTGAGCACTGCGTTGGATCCATATTCCTTGGTGATCTTGTTCATTTCTAGGATATATTCCCCAGCCAAGCAGACAGCCCTCCCTACCTTTTCGCAAGTTCGCGCACCGGCGGGCCTATGCTTAGGCGAACCGGTACGATTGTTCCTTCGTCCCCCTCAGGCTTTCAAGCGGTAAAACAGGCCTAAATACGGCGTAATCTCTTTCCAGCGCCGGGCGCCTTCCAGAGATTATCCTTGGAGACAACCTATAAAATCCTTTTCCAGCCGGTGACGGCTTTCCTTTGTACTGGAACACGCCCGGGCCCGTTTTCAAGCGGACCCGGGCGGCAGGCGTCAGATGTCTTAGTCCAGATAATCCGCGAAGTCGATCGGGTTGAAGTTGATGAGGTAGTAGTTTTCGCGCACGGTGCCAGTCGCATCGGTGTACTTGCCGAGCGTGGCGGGCGAGTCAGCAGCGTTGGAGAAGCACTCGGTCAGGAACGCTTCGTCAATCTTGCTCTCAAGCTTGCCTTCCGCCCATGCGCACGCATACTCATAGGAGGCATTGATCATGGACATGTTCACCGGGATGGACCAGGCGGAGAAGCGGCCGACTGCATCATGCTCGTCAAGGTAGGTGGCCAGGTTGCGGATGGCGCCTTCGATATCACCATAGGTGGAATCAAGGCCAAACGCTTCCTGATAGCCATGATACGGGGACGGGCAGCAGGGCAGCGCATAGTAGGCGTTGGGTTCATTCAAAACTGCCTGCTGGAGCGCAACCTGAACGCTGCAGTTCGTGCAGTAGAAGCAAACCTTCTTGCCTTCATATTCCTGCATGACCTTCGGCACATCTTCCAGGATGGCGGCCTGTGCGCCGGACGTGCCAGCATCGCCGGTCGGATCCGGGAAGTCACGCTCGACAAACTCGATGCCGTACGTTTCAGCAGTCATCTTCATCGCGTCGCGCTTGGCAACGATGGTTTCATAGGAAAGATGGCGCGCAAAGGAGTAGTGAACGATCACATCGCAACCCCACTCAGCCGCCAGGTCAGCAACCTGATAGCCGCAGCCGATTTCGTCAACGGCCAGCACGATGTCGGCAGCCGCGCAGATGTCGGCCGGGTCTTCAGCGGGAACGCCGGCGATGAGCAGGATATCGTCACGGCCCAGGCTGTCGAGAATCTGGGTAAACGCGGCAGTGGCACCCTGAACAGCCTGCACGAAGATGATCGCCTTCACCTCAGGATCGCTCGCAAAGGCGATGATCTTGGAGATGGTCGTTTCAACCTCGGAAGGGAAGTTGTCCGGATACGTGTCGTGGATAACCTTATCACCATACTTCTCAAGCAAGGCGGTAGCGGCGTAGTATTCCTCTTCGCCCTGGGTGGTGGTGCCGGTCAAAATGGCGATTTTGTAGGAAGCATCCTCCGCGAACGCAGACACGCCTCCGAGCACCATCATGACAGCCAGCAGCATGCAAAGCAGCTTCTTCATGAACAGTTCCTCCCTTACTTAATGCATCCTTGGCAGCGCATGCACACGTCATACAAAACCGCTATCCAAAGAATATTGAAATTTTATCATTCTTTTGAACAAGATGTCAAGTAAATTTGCGCTTTTTTTACGAAGAATGAATCCCAAGCGACTTCAACTTGCATCTTTGTGCTTTCCCCGGCTTATTTCATACAAATTCCAGCACATACTTCCGCACGCCTCCGGTTTATTGCCTACGCAACGCAAGTGCTATCCAACGCTTCTCCCTTTCCCGCCGTCGCCCCCCAGCCATGCACTGTCGTGCTCCTATAAAAAAAGCAGATCCGCCTTTGCCTGTGGGGCAGCTGAAGGCATCTGCGCATCCGTAGTCAACGCGTGTTAGAAAGGGTTCTTCTCGCCATCCTCCTGGCAAGCCCATTGCCATATAAAAAACGGCCGCTTGCGAAGCCACGGCTTCTTCTTTGTGGGCACCGCTTTAAAGGGGCACAGCAGTCTAGCGGGCGCGTAGATAGCACGGCGCTTGTACAGGCCGGATTTTATTGCCTAAACCGGCTTTCCCGCCTCAACGCCGTCCTACGCTCGTCCGGTCCTTCTTTTGCCGGGCTGTGCTCGCGCCATTTTGCACTCCTTTGGCCGTTCTTTTTT
>DVLH01000249.1 GCA_018715585.1 Candidatus Aphodomonas merdavium | reverse complement strand
CTGCACCATCAGGCTGCAGCACATGCCCAGCAAATACAGCGATTCCCGGTTTTTTTTCAGGCAGAGCACAAGCACCGATGCCATGAGCAGCAGCCCGATGAGCAAAAAGAGCATCCTCTTCCCCTTCCTTGGTGCAACGTGAAAACATTAGGCCGCCCCCGCGAAGGGGTGGCCTAATGGCGCTTTCAGGAGCAGCGTTACTCGCCAGCTTCGATCATGATGTCCAGCAGCACGTAATCCTCCACCGCAGGAACGGGATCAAGCGTCACCGTACCGTTGGCGACAAACGTGTCGCGCTGGAGCAGGTAGTAGTTGGCAACGGTGCCATCGGCAGCGCCCGTGGCCACTTCCTGGCCCGAGAGCCACTCGGCGTCGCCGCGCTGGGCGTAGACGGAGTCATAATCCGTCGCCGTTTGCTCGCTAACCCACTGGCTCACCTCATCGTAATGCTCATCGGCAGCATAGTCCATGCCTTTAAAGAGCGCGCGGGTGAAGCGCACGAGCACGTCGCGGTTTTCTTCCACATAGGAGGGCATGCAAATCCAGCTGGCGAGGGAAACGGTGGTGTCGGCAAACGTCATGTTGTCGGTGATCTTAACGGCATCGGGCATTTCCTCAAGGATTTTGAGGCTGTTGGGGCTCCAGGTAGCGCAGGCATCCACGCCGCCGGAGAGCATCGCCGTCACGATGGCGGAGGCGTCCATGTCCATCGCCTGCACATCGTTCATCGTCATACCCGCCATTTCCAGCGAGTTTTTGAGGATGTCCTCGGAAGAGGTGCCGGAAGAATAGGCGATGACCTTTCCTTTGAGGTCTTCAACCGTAGAAATGCCATTGGCGCCAATCAGCGCATCGCCGTTGGAGATGTGGCTGAGCGCAAAGATATCGGCGCGGCCTTCCACGCACAGCTTATGGGCGCCCTGGCCGATGTAGCCGACGTCGATGGAGCCGTTTTCCATGGCAGCGATGATGGTGGGACCATCGGCAAACTCGACTAGGTTCACCTCAATGCCCTCTTCCTCAAGGTAGCCCATATGGATAGCCGCTTCAACGGCCCAGAGGCTGCCGTAGTTGGGCATGTAAGCGATATTGAGCGTAACGGTTTCTTCGGCCTGTACGCTGACGGCGCCCATTGTCAGGCACATCAGAGCCAATACCAGAGCAAGCAGCTTTTTCATTGTGTTCCCTCCTGCGTATTTCTTTTATTCTTCAAGCGGCGGCGCCGCTTAAATACCGCGATTTACTTGCGCACAGCCAGATATTCCTGATAGACCTGGCTCCAGATCCGGTTTTTCAGCGCGTTAAACTCGGGGGTAAGCTTCGTTTCTTGCGTGCGGGGATATGGGATATCCACCTCAACAATTTCTTTGATGCGGCCCGGGCGCGCGCTCATGATGATGACGCGCTGTGCGAGAATGATCGCTTCCTCTACATCGTGGGTGATAAAAAAGCAGGTCTTTTTCTCGCGCTCCCAGGTGCCGAGCAGCTCCGTTTGCAGCTGGGTGCGCGTTTGCGCATCCAGCGCGCCAAAGGGCTCGTCCATCAGCAGCACTTCGGGATTGGCAGCATACGCACGGGCAATGGCGACGCGCTGCTTCATGCCGCCGGACAACTCCTTGGGATAATGGTCGGCAAACTTGGAAAGATCCACCATTTCCAGGTATTTGACGGCTTCTTCGGCCGCCTGTTTCCCCTTGATGCCCCGCATCTCCAGCGCAAACATGACGTTTTTGCGAACCGTCAACCAGGGAAAGAGCGCATACTGTTGGAAAACGACGCCGCGCTCCGTGCCCGTACCGGTCACCTCTTTGCCGTCGCAGTAAACCTTGCCGCTCGTCGGTTCGGTCAATCCGGCAATGATGTTCAGCAGCGTCGACTTTCCGCAGCCTGAAGGGCCGACCACGCAGATGAATTCGTTATCGAGTATATCCAAGCTCACGCCGTTCAGGGCGACCATTTCGCCGTTACGGCCGTTAAACACTTTGCGGACGTTGTCGATTTTTACGCGCACTTTGGCGTTTCCGCTTAGATTTCGCGCTTCTCCTGCCATGACGTCAACCTCCTCTCCGCCAGTTTGATCAGCTTTTCAATGGTGATGCCGAGGATACCGATGATAATAATGTATAACAGCATCGGTGCGGACTCAAACGAGTTGTTGAGGCTGCGAATGCGCATGCCCAGCCCGGCAAATGCGCCGGTGGATTCGGCAGCGATCAGCGTGGTGAGGGCGACGGACGCGCCCAGGCGGATTGCCGTGAGAATGAAGGGCAGCGTCGCCGGGGCGATCACGCGGGTAAAGATTTCTTTATCGCCCGCGCCCAACACGCGCGCCGCCTTGATCAGCGTTTCGTCCACATTGATGACGCCCTGGTAGATCGTCACGCACATGGTGAGGAAGCAGGCAATGGTGATGACGATAATCTGCGGTTTGCGGCCGACACCTGCGGCAATGACGATCAACGGCACATACGCCAGTGGCGGGATGTTGCGGATGAACTGGATCCACGGCTCTACGATGTAGCGCACGGGTTTGTACCATGCCATCAAAATGGCCACCGGCAGCGCGATGGCAAAGCCGAGCGCATAGCCGGAAACGACGGAAATGAGGCTGGAAGAAATATCCTTCCATAGTACGCCGCGGCTGATCATGGTGGAGATGGACTCAAGCACCAGCACAACGTTCGGGAATGCGCGCGACGTGGATGGAATCAGGGATAGGACGTACCATAGCAGCATGGCCGCCAGAAATGAGATGAGCAACCAAACCCGCGACGGAATTCGGTCCGCCAAGCTGGTTTTCTTTTTTTTATCCATTTCGTTCTCCTTTGCATAAACATCGTCCGCCGGCTTCATTGGCCTCATTGTATGACAGATTGCACAAAATTAAAAGTATGAAATCCGATCATCCTTTCAATCCGGATCCGCTCACGGCGTTGCTCCCTTGAGCGAAATCAGCCTGGGCAGCGGTGGGCCGATCAGCGGCGTGCACCAGTCGCAAAACGCCTGGGTAACGCCGTTTCCGGCTGCGTTGATGAATGCATCGGGCAATGTACGCTCCGTTAGCATCACTTCCTGCACATCAATCAACCGCGTTTTCACGGCATATGGGCCGCCTGGCATGCGCTCAAATCCCACCATTTTCCCGCTCTGCCCCGCTACGGCAGCGCGCACGGCCGTTTCGCCCGCCAGGATCGCCTCTTGCGTGTCCACCGGCGAAACGTGCGCCATGCTCGCCCGTCCCAGCAGGCCCGGCTTTTCGCTGCGCGCTTTATACCCGAGGCGGCGGATGACCAATTGCGCCAGGTGTGCGCTGACATCGCCGAAGTACGTTGCCCGGCCGCTTGTAAATACGGGCGCGACGATGGGCTTGCCGTCCGCGCCGCGCAGCCCTTCGCTCGCCACTACCACCACGCCCCGTTTGTGCGCAAGCAGCGCGGAAACATCGGCGAGATATGCTCCCTCGTCAAAAGGGCGTTCCGGAACGTATATCAGATCCGGCCCGTCCACGCCTGCCGTGCGCGCCAGCGCCGACGCGGCCGTAATCCAGCCCGCATTGCGCCCGCTTGCCTCGATGACAACGACATGGATCGGCAGGCTGCGCACATCCGCCGTCACCTCGGCAACGCTCTGCGCCAAATAGCGCGCGGCGCTGCCGTAGCCCGGCGCATGGTCCGTCACGGCAATATCGTTGTCCATCGTCTTGGGGATGCCCATCACGCGCACATCCGTTCCCCGCAGCTGGGCGCATAGCTTTCCGCATGTATCCATTGTGCCGTTTCCGCCGTTCAACAGCACGTACGCTGCGCCCAGTTCGGCTATCTTTTGCGCCAGGCGCGCATAATCTTCCCCCTCCAAGGCATCGCGCGAGGTGCCAATGGCGCTGCCGGGCGTTTGTAAAAGCAACGCCATCTCCCGCGCCGAAAGGTCGGTCACATCGCGCACATGGCCTGCAAGCAGCCCGCCCGTACCGCCGATGGCCGCCAGCACGCGTCCTACTTTTGCCTCCCGCCGCGCTTGGCGAATCACCCCGTAGAGCGAAGCGTTGATCACAGCCGTAGGGCCGCCCCCATGGATGATAACCAAGTTGTTTTCCACGCTTATCCCATCCCCTTTTATTGCTGGACATACTGAGCACTTGTTTTTTATCATTATAGCAAGCCCCCTGCAAAGAACGTCAGGAGGAAAATACATCATACCCCGCACGCCCTATCGTCCATCAACTCGCAGAGAATGTGAAATTGTTTTCAATCTTTTTCTCTATCCACGCAAAACCCTTGATTTTTTACCATCCATTGGGTATAATAACGGATGGATTTAGATCAGGCTACCATCAAGGAGGAAACAGTATGGCAATTAAAGTTGGCATCAACGGTTTTGGCCGCATTGGCCGTCTTGTGTTCCGCGCAGCTTGCGCCAACCCCAACGTTGAAGTAAACGCAATCAACGATCCTTTCATCGACCTGGATTACATGGTCTATATGCTCCGCTATGACACTGTGCACGGCCAGTTCCAGGGCTCCATCGAAGTCAAAGACGGCAAGCTGGTTGTCAACGGACATGCCATCAGTGTGTATGCCTGCATGAAGCCCGAGGAGATTCCGTGGGCCGAAGCGGGCGCTGAATATATCGTCGAATCCACCGGCGTGTTCACCACCACCGAAAAGGCTTCCGCGCATTTTGTCGGCGGCGCCAAGAAGGTCGTCATCTCCGCCCCCGCCAAGGACAAGGAAACCCCGATGTTCGTCATGGGCGTCAACCACACCAAGTACAACAAGGAAATGAAAGTGGTCTCCAACGCGAGCTGCACCACCAACTGCCTTGCGCCGCTTGCGTGCGTCATCAATGAAAAATACGGCATTGCCGATGGCCTGATGACCACCGTGCATGCCACCACCGCCACCCAGAAGACCGTCGACGGCCCCTCCAAGAAGGACTGGCGCGGCGGCCGCGGCGCGGCGTTCAACATCATCCCGTCCTCGACCGGCGCTGCCAAGGCCGTCGGCGTGGTCATCCCCGAACTCAACGGCAAGTTGACCGGCATGGCCTTCCGCGTGCCCACGGCGGACGTTTCCGTCGTTGACCTGACCGTCAACCTCAAGACCCCCACGACGATGGACGACATCAAAAAGACCATGAAGGAAGCCTCCGAGTCCGAGCGCTGGGCCGGCATCATCGGCTACACCGAGGACGCGGTCGTCTCCTCCGACTTCATCACCGATGCGCGCACGTCCATCTTCGACGCCACCGCCGGCATCCAGCTGACCCCCACGTTCGTCAAGCTGGTCGCCTGGTATGACAACGAATGGGGCTACAGCAACAAGGTTGTCAACCTCATTGAGCACATGGCGAAAGTGGACGCCGAATAATTGTTCTCCCGCTTACAACCCTTCCCGGCAGGCTCGGGAAGGGTTTTTTTTATCCCGCCATAGCGCCGCCGTACACAGGCGGTCTTTTCGCCGCAGCGCCGGGCTTGGCCGGCCGGACGCATGCGCATCGCCTTATCCCCGGCAATCGGCGAATCAGCTGCAAAAAGGGCGCACGCTTGGAGGCCTTGTTTCCTTTTGCCCTCGATGCTTCGCATGTTTTTCCCGCATCCCTCTTCCAATGTGCTTTGTGCGCCCGTTCAGCCTGCCGGCCCTTTCTCCGGCGCAGCAAAAGGCTTTTGCGCCGTGCACGGCTATGGTTCCGCCCTGCCTGAAGGCGAAATAAAGTCCCTGCCCGTCTTGCCGGGCAGGGAGCAGAAAAAACCGGTTATTTCAAAGCGCCTTTAACGCTGCACGCGGCCGGAAGCATTGCCGCCCATCAGCGCAAGCACATCAGCTTCAGACACGAGGTTAAAGTCGTGCTCAATCGTCTGCTTAAGGCAGCTGGCGGCCACGGCGAATTCGATCGTCTCCTGCGGGCCCATCCCCTTGCGCATGGCGTGAATCAATCCGCCGCCAAAGCTATCGCCTCCGCCGACACGGTCCACCAGCTTGATGAGATAATTTTTGCTAAAGTAGGCCTGTCCGTCCATGTAGAGCATGCCGGCCCAGTTGTTCTCGCTGGCCGAAATCGAACCGCGCAGCGTAATGCTGACCGCCTTGCAGCCAAAGCGCTCCGTCAGCTGTTTGGCAACGCTCACATAGCCCATCTGGTTAATCTTTCCGCTGGCCACATCCGTATCCGCCGCCTCAATGCCAAACACGTCCTTGGCGTCCTCTTCGTTGGCAATCAGGACATCGACGTATGGCACCAGCTCGCTCATCACCTCGCACGCCTTCTCGCGGCTCCACAGCTTGCTGCGATAGTTCAAATCACAGCTGACGGTAATTTTTTTCGCCTTACAAGCTTTCAGCGCATCCAGCATAATCTGCGGCAGCTCGCCGCCCAGAGCGGGCGTAATCCCCGTCCAGTGGAACCAATCCGCACCGTCCAGGATCTGATCCCAGTCAAAATCTTCACGCTTTGCCAGGGCAATAGCAGAATAGGCACGGTCGTAAATCACCTTGCTGCCGCGCTGGCTCGCGCCTTTTTCGACAAAATATACGCCAAGCCGTGCGCCGCCGCGGACGATCTTTGACGTATCCACGCCGAACTGGCGGAGGGTGTTCACGGCGCATTGGCCGATATCATGCGTGGGGACTTTCGTGCAATACACGGCGTCGTCGCCATAGTTGGCCAGGCTTACGGCCACGTTCGCCTCACCGCCCGCATAGCTAGCCTCAAAGCGCGTCGCCTGCACAAACTTCAAAAAGCCTTCCGGGTTCAAGCGCATCATGATTTCACCAAACGTTACCACCTTAGCCATTGCATTCAACCGCCTTTCGATATTCTTTTGCCAAAGCAATGATTTTCTCCCACTCGCCCGCTTCGATCCAGTTTTTGTTGACAAGGTTTCCTCCCACGCCGATGCCGCAGCAGCCCGCACGGAGGAAATCTGCCGCGTTCTTTTCATTCACGCCGCCCACGGCAAGAAGCGGTATGTGCGAAAGCGGCGCTTTTATCGCCTTGATGTATGCCGGCCCCACGTTGCCTGCCGGGAACACCTTTACCGCATCGGCGCCCGCTTCGTACGCTTCCACGATTTCGCTGGGCGTAAATGCGCCAGGAAAAGAAAGCATTCCGTTTTCTTTCACCTTTCCAATCAGCGCGGCGTTCGTGTTTGGCGTTACGATATATTCAGCGCCGGCGTTTTTTGCCAGCATCAGCTGTTCCTCCGTCAACACAGTGCCGGCGCCGATGAGCATCTTGCCCCGAAAGCTGTCGGAAACGGCATGGATTGCTTCTGCGGTTGCCCGCCAAGTCTGCGGCGACGCCTGTGCAAACGTCACCTCCATCAGGTCGATCCCTCCGTCATAGAGCGCTCCCGCCAGCTTGAGCATATGCTCTGGCGCCAGGCCGCGCACAATGGCGATAATTTTGCTCTTTAACACCCATTCAAGTTTTGTCAAAACAGCTTCCTCCTTCCGCATCCGCGGCGTAGCGGTTCCTTACGCGCCTCTTCATTTCTGAACTCACC
>DVLH01000248.1 GCA_018715585.1 Candidatus Aphodomonas merdavium | reverse complement strand
CCGCCGCTTTGCATTTCAACGTCGCAGCAGTCGTAGCGCTCGCTGAACTCGTCGGCAAGCGCGCGCGCTTCGTCCTCGCGCGCATCGGCGCCATAGAACACGGAAATCAGCGAATCCTCGTCCGTAACGAGCATTTCCATCAGCTTGCAAGCGACGTCGTGCGGCGTTTTGTCGCACACGGCGATCTTGCCGTTGTATAGGCCGATGCAGTCGCCTTCGTGAATGGTCAGATCCTCAAAGAGCGTGTCGCGGATGGCCGTGGTGATCATGCCGCTCTTGACGCGCTCGGCGGCCTCCGTCATCTGCCGCAGGTTCTCCTCAGGGGAGAGCTCCGGCTGGAATGCCACCACACCGGCAAGGCCCATCGCCACGTTTTTTGTGGGGATGACGAGCACGTTGCGCTTGGAAAGCTCGGCGGCCTGTTGCGCGGCAAGGATGACGTTGCCGTTGTTGGGGAAGATGAAAACGTTCTTGGCGTGCACGGAGTCGATTGCGCTCACGAGCGTTTCAATGCTGGGGTTCATCGTTTGTCCGCCGTCGACGATGAAATCCACGCCCAGCTCTTTGAGCATCTGCGAAAACCCGTCCCCGAGCGAGACGGCGATGATGCCGTATTCCTTGTCGGGGGCGGCCGATTCTGCCGCGCGGGCGCGCTCACGCCGCTGCTCGGCCATGTTTTCAATCTTGAGGTTGACCAGTTCGCCCAGGGCCAGGCCGAATTGCAGCGCCTTGCCGGGATCGTTCGTGTGCACGTGCACCTTTAATAGCGCCTGGTCGCCCACGACGAACACACAGTCGCCGATGCGGTTGAGCCTGCGGCGAAAAAGGGCGATATCGTCGTCGGTCGTGTCCTCATGCAGGTTTTGCACGAGGAACTCTGTGCAGTAGATGTATTTAAGCTCTTCGATGGCGTCGTGGTCGTCCTCAAAGGAGGCGGCGCCGTCGGCCGACATGACCGGCGCGGCAATCGTTTCGCCGCGCAAAACGGCGTTCATCCCGGTATAGATGAGCATCAGCCCGCGCCCGCCGGCGTCCACAACGCCCGCCTGTTTGAGAATGGGCAGCATTTCCTGCGTCTTGGCCAGGATGGCTTCGCCCGCTGTAAGCATTACGGAAAAAAGCCCTTCCATATCGTCCGGCGATTTTTCGGCGAATGCGAGCGCCTTTTCCGCTACCACGCGCGCGACGGTAAGGATGGTGCCCTCTTTGGGCTTCATGACGGCTTTATACGCCGTTTCCGCGCCGGCCCGCAGCGCTTTGGCCACCAGCAGCGCGTTCGCCTTGGGCTGGCCGTCCACCGCACGGGCAAAGCCACGGAAAAGCTGGCTGAGAATGACGCCGGAGTTGCCGCGCGCACCGCGCAGCGCCCCCTTGGCCAAGATGTCCGCCGCCTCGTCAATGCGCATATATTCCCGCTGGTTCAGCTCGCGCACGGCGGCGTGGGCCGTCAGCGTCATGTTGGTGCCCGTGTCGCCGTCCGGCACCGGGAAAACGTTTAAAGCGTCGACCGCTTCTTTATTTTGTTCCAATAAAGCCGCTCCCGCCATCACCATCTCGCGGAAGAGCAAGCCGTCGATTTTCGTCTGCGCCATTGCGACAGCCTCCTTCGTTTATATGCGAATTCCTTCCACCGAGATCGAAATGCGCCGGACTTTTGCGCCCGTCATGGACTCAAGCTTATACTTGACGGTGTCCACAATGTTGTTGCATACCGTTACGATGGAGATGCCGTATTCGACGACGATGAACAGGTCGATATCCATGCTCCCGTCGTCCGTTAGGCGCAGCTGTACGCCGCGGGTAAGGTTTTCGCGGCCCAGCCATTCGACGATGCCGTCCTTGGCGCGTTTGGAGCTCATTGCCACGATGCCGTAACATTCCAGGGTGGCATATCCGGCCATGCGCAGCAGCACGTCCTCCGTAATTGAAATCGTGCCATAATCGTTTGTGATTTTGCACTCCATAGGATATCCTCCTTTAGGGAAAAGGCTGCCAGCGCCCTCACCCAAATTACAGTATAGCGCATTTGCGCGCGCCTTGCAAGCGCGCATGCGCCACTGGGACTTATTGTGCCTGTTTTTTCCATGCTTTACCCACCGGCTGCGCTGCTGTATAATGCTAAAAAATGTTTGGAGGTTTGACGGATGCCAAATGTTGCAGGCGGCGTGCCGTATGAGACGGTCATCTTTGATATGGACGGCACGCTCGTAGATACGCTGTGCATGACGGTGGGGGCCATTGCCGCACATGCGCCGCAGTGCGGCTTGCGTGTTCTTTCGCGCGAGGAGATTTTGCCGGCGATAGGATTTGGCAACGAGGAGTTTTACCGGGCGCTTTATCCGGAGGCGGACGAGCGCCAGCGCAGACGGATTGAAGCGCTTGTGGAAGCGGGGGAGCTGGCGATTGGCCGGACGCTTGGGGAAAAAATATTGTTTGACGGCGTTGTGCCGATGCTCCGGTGCTTGCAGGACGCGGGGATACGGCTCGTCATCGCCAGCACGGCGACGCGCGCGCACGTAGAGGGATGCCTTGGCATCGGAGGGATCCTGCCGTTTTTTCGGGAGATTGCCTGTGGCGAACTGGATAAAACGGATATGGTGCGCCGCCTTTGCCGCGGGCGCAGCGCAGTCGTGGGCGACAGCGTCAAAGACGTCGTTGCGGCGCATCAAAACGGCCTTGCGGCGCTCGGGGCGGGATTCGGCTATGCCCGCGAGGGCGGCGCTGCGTTTGACGCAATTTTTGATACGCCGAAAACGCTACTCTGCGCCCTCACGGGGAAATCGCAGCCTATTGCGCTGTAGGCATCCGGCCGGACTCGCGCAGATACTTCTCCAGCTGAAGCAGCTGTTCGGGTGTGAGGCGGTAGACACGCGCGCTGCCGTTTTCGCGCGTTTCTTCCAGCACGAAGGCAAGGGACGGCAGTTCCCGTGCGAGTGCAGCGGCTTTTTCCCGCGCAAGCGCCCGCACAACGCCCTGGGCGCTGGGGACGTCCTCTCCCGGCTGCGAGGGCAGGAGCGCAGCGAACGTGGCTGCATCGCCGCAGAGCGCCAGGCGGTTGTCGCTTAGGCGTTGCACGGCGATTCCGCCGGCTTCCGGCGCGTTTTTATCGCGCAGCCAGAGCGAGTAGTTCCGTTTGCCGGGCAGGCCCTGTTCGCCCAGCGACGCCAAGAGCGTGCGCAGCTCTTTGGCGGAGGCGCGCGCGGCGCCCTGCGCGTTTTTCTGCACATCGTCCTGTGTTTGCGGCAATTTGCCGCCATTTTCGATCACGCTGCGCAGGAATGCTGCGGCCCGCTCGCAGCGGCCGCGGTTGATGAAGCCTACTTCTTCGCGCATCGCCAATACCTCGCGCTTTTCGCCCGCAAGCGTCAGATACAAATCGGCAAAAACGTCCTGGTTTTTGCCGGAGACGGCTTGCAGCCGGACGGAGCGCAGCGCGCTCAAAGGGGCGGCGACGCCCATCCCCTTGGCAAACAGGAACGTTTCGCTCAGCAGAATGGGGCCGCCGCAAAGCGTTTTCGCCCGGCACAGCGCGTCCCATGCGGCCTGTGCGCCGCCGTTTGCGGCAATGCGCCGCATGGAGGCGCGCAGCGTCCGTCCTCCAAAGAATGCCAGGAAACCGAACGTGGCGGCAGCCATCGCCCCGGCAACGAAGCAAATCATCAACAGGTATGCAATGCCCAGCGAGAGGGTGGGGATCAATCCCAGACAGCCGCTGACGGCAAAAACGGCAAGGCTGATGAGAGAGACGAGCGTATGGCGCTTTTGCGCCGCTGTGCGCAGGAAACTGCGCAGCGATTGTTCAGGGGTGGAAGAGCGTTGGAGGCCTTTGGCGGTTTTGTTCATTGTTTTCATCCTTTTTCGTCGCCTTACGGCGCGGTCGTTTTCTCCTATTATCCCGCATGCGGCCCGCGCTGTCAAACGGCAATACGGCTGGGCTGGCTGTCGCTTGACAGGAGATTAAAGGCGTATTATAATATCCTTTGCGTTTGCATGTGCCCGTAGCTCAGCTGGATAGAGTGTCAGACTCCGACTCTGAAGGCCGCTGGTTCGAATCCAGTCGGGCACAGGATATAAAAAATCCCGGAAACATTCGTTTCCGGGATTTTTTCTTTTGCTGCTCTACTGCGGAGTATTTTTTCGGCCGGTATTTTTCCAAAGGTTCCCTTTGCGGCAAAACTGTTGTATAATATAAAAATAAATGATGGGGCAGCGCGACGCACTAAAATCGATTGTGCCCGTCATGAGAGGAGGATTGCCGTTGAGAAAGAGCAAAAGAACCCTCGTATGGTTTATGATTGTTTGCACGCTGCTGACGATGACGGCCGTTCCGGCGTTCGCCAGCCGGGGCCACCATAGAGTCAATAACGGCTGTGGTTGCTGCTGCGGGTGTTGTGCTTGTGGCTGCTGTGGTAATTGCGAGCGCTATTGGGATGGATGCTGGCGCTGGAACGAAGACGATCAAGAGGACGGTTGGGACGACGGACGCCTTCATCGCCGTTGGCAGGAATATGATTATACGCCGTGGGAGGATGAGGTTGAAGCGGATGATGACGTCGTAACGTCAAAGCCTGCCGCCTGGCCGGAAGATGCTGAGAAGCCAAATCCTGCTGCTTGGCTGGAAGAGGCCGAGAAGCCGGCGGAACCCGCTGCCAAGACGGAAGAGGCCGAGAAGGCCGAAAAGCCGCAGCTCGCTGCCAAACCGGAGACGGCTGAAAAGGTGCAGGCTGCCGCTCAGGAGGAAAAGGGCCCTGCCGAGCCGAATGCCGCCGCGCCGGAGAAGCCGGAAGCGCCTGAAGAGCCGATCCATAAGGAATCGCTTTTTGATTGGCTCCATGCTGTTTTTTCCCGCTAATTGGGGGAAAACAATGCAAAGAAATTAGTGCCGTTGTGTGCGAAAGGTTGCAAGCGACAAAGGCTGCTGCGTAACAAACGTTGCGCGGCGGCCTTTTTCCTTTCCGGAGTGCATCCATCAGAGGTTTTTTTCAGCGTGTTTCAAACGGCGCAGCCGTTTGGAAGGATGGGCGCGGCGGACAGAAGTTTGTCCGGATGGGAAATGGACCTGCTTTTCTAAGCGCAAGACGGTTTCCCGGCCGGAAGCGATTTTTCCCCACGGGAAGAGCGTGCTGGCGTGAAAAGCTGGAAGAAAGAAAAGGATGAAACGGAAAAATGGGAGTGTTTGCTTAGACGGTGATATGCTAGGCGTTGGATGGCGGTGAGAATACGCCCTGGCGCCCTCCGCCCACCGGGAAGGCAAAGGCCTTTAAAACGCCGCATGGAATCCCGGGCGTGCGTTTACAATGCCGGCGCAGCAAGGGCCGCCCAGCGCGGGAAGCGGCACGCTTGAATGGAGCGAAGCAGCGGTACAAATAAATGCACACGGTGTCAGAACGCGCAAAGTAGCGCTTTAAGTGGAAACCATGAAAAACCTGTCCAAAGACACGATGGAGCATGCTACGAAGCCGGGGATGGCTGTGCAATTAATCGTGGCGCACATGGCTGCAAGCGCGGATCCGCTCCAGCACGGGAGCGGCCTGATTGGAAGCAAAGTAGGCCCATGTGCTTTCGGGAACCAGGCCGCGGATGGCGTCGGGGCCTTCGTCGTGCAGAAGCTGGCGCACCTGTGAGGCGCTGATGGCCTGGCCTGTCTCATCCTTCGCCCGAGGGATGATGCGGACGTGCACTCCCTGCGGCGGCAGTCCGGCGCAGAGGGCTTCGTTATAAATCGCCGTGGTGCGTGAAAAAGGCTCTTCACCAACGTAGCGCACGCTTATGCCCATGGCCTGGGCAATCTTTGCAAACACGGCGGCGTCCAGCGCCGCATGCATGCGCGCCGTCTCCTCTTCGCCTGCGAGAAAATATGAAGGGAAAGTTGCGGCACTGATGATATAATCGCCGGAGGGATAAAACGCTATGTTGGAAATGCTCGCCGCCCCCGCACGCACCAACCGCATGCGTACATCGAACGGAACGAGCGAAACATCCTCGGAGACGATGAAGCAATGCACGAAGTCGCTCTGGTGCGCGGCTGTTTCCAATAGCCGCAAGTGGCCCAGCGTAAAGGGGTTTGCGTTCATGACGACGGCAGAACAAAAGCCCGGCCGCTTTTGTACGGCCAGCCGTTGTAGGTATTTCGGAAAAGCATCGCGTCTGTTTTCCAAAAAGACGATTTTTTCCGGGACGCGCGCAATCTCGTAGAAGCCCAGCTGCATGAGTTGTTCGGCGGCGGCAGGCTTTGTATAGACGAACACGTCCAAAACGCCGCGCGACGCCAGACGGCTGAGCAGGTCCCCCACGATGAGCGCCATCAGCCCTTCGCCGCGGTGCGCGCTGTCCACGGCCAGGCAGCGCAACGTGCGCCCAAACGCGGAACCTGTTGCGACCAGCTCGCCTTCCTCGTCAAACGCGCCGACCGTCTCCTCTAGGTTTGGGTCCAGCCGGATGCCCTCGCGATGCAGGAGCTCTTCCACGCGCGCCATCGCCTTTACGCTTTTGCGCGGGATGGTTTCAATGCTATACACGATTGTTCCTCCGGGTTGCGGCCGCGTGGGGAAAACGGGCGGGAAAGCACGCGCTTTCCCGCGGCCGGTGTATGCGGTGTGCCCGCTTGCAAACGCGGGATTATGTTGTGCCGGAACCGCCCTAAGACGCTGTGGACGCTAGGTTTTCGGTGGCCTGGGGTATCGGGGATGCGGCGGGATCGGCCGCCGGGTTTGCGGAAGCCGCCGGGTCTGCGGAAGGCGCCGGGTCTGCGGAAGGCGCCGGGTTTGCGGAGGCCGTCGGGTTTGCGGAGGCCGTCGGGTTTGCAGAGGCCGTCGGGTTTGCGGAAGCCGTCGGGTTTGCGGAAGCCGTCGGGTTTGCGGAAGCCGTCGGGTTTGCGGAAGCCGTCGGGTTTGCAGAGGC
>DVLH01000031.1 GCA_018715585.1 Candidatus Aphodomonas merdavium | reverse complement strand
ACCACCAATGTATCCTGGCTTGGCACGGCAAACCTGGCGTTCATGGCCATTGTCGTCGCCTGTATTTGGAAAGGTTATCCACTTGTGATGACGATGATCATGGCGGGCATGCAGTCCATTTCCGTCGATCTATACGAAGCGGCACGCATTGATGGTGCAAACCGTTGGGAACAATTCCTTCATGTGACAGTTCCCGGGCTTCGTCCCGTGTTGGTAACGACGCTCATCCTCGACAGCGTCTGGTGGTTTAAGCAGTACACGCTCGTATACACGATGACGGCGGGCGGCCCAGGCACGTCCACCAGCCTCATTAGCCTCAACATTTTCTCCACGGCGTTTAACTCTCTGCGGTTCGGCAAAGCGTCGGCATGGGCTGTCATTGTGTTTATCATCTGTTATCTGATCAGTAAAGTGTATAGGGTGGTGCTGAAAGATGAATAAACAAAAAGGAAAAGCAAAGCATTTAATCGACGGCACTTTCCGTTACCTTATTTTGCTGCTGTTGGCATTGGCCATTTTGGTGCCGATTGCCTGGATGGTTTCCACGGCGTTTAAGACAGAACCGCAAACCTACTACCCGGACCCCGAATGGATTCCTAACCCGATTTCGTTTGAATCCTTTGAAAAGTTCTGGGGTATTTATGATTTCGGCAAAATGACGCTTAACAGTCTGATCACCTGCGTGTTCTCCACGCTGATCTGCGTCATCGCCTCCTGCCTTTCCGGCTATGGCATCACGCGCTATGAGTTCAAGGGCAAGAAAACATACATGGGCTTTTTGCTCGTGACGCAGATGTTCCCCAGCGTCATGATGGTGGTCCCTTTCTATTCCATCCTGACGAAGTACCATCTCAACAACACGCTCACCGGGCTGATTATCGTATACGCGGCGACAAACGTGGCATTCTGCACGTGGATGATGGTTTCCTATTTCAAGAGCATTCCGCTTGAATTGGACGAGGCTGCCCGTGTGGACGGCGCCTCCGCCTTCTACACGTTCCTGCGCATCATCCTGCCTTTGACGCTGCCCGGCATCGCCTCGGTATCAATCTTCACGTTCATCAACGGCTGGAACGAGTATATGTACTCTGCCGTGCTCATCTCCAAGGATCAGTTTAAGACGCTGACCGTCGGAATTGTCGGCCTCAACACGCAATACCAGGTGCACTGGAACGACCTGATGGCGGCTTCCTGCTTCTCCTGCCTGCCGCTGATTATCATCTTCGTCTGCTTCCAGCGCTACTTCATCGCCGGCATGACCAGCGGTGCCGTCAAGAGCTGACACCACCTGCGAAAAAACGTCAAAGAACGAAAAAGAAGGGCAAAACCATGGCAACAGTGACGATTCAGGATATCAAGACGTTCGTAACGGCCCCAAAGGGAATCAACCTAGTCGTTGTCAAGATTGAAACCTCGACCCCTGGGCTCGTTGGCTGGGGCTGCGCAACCTTCACATGGCGCTGCAAAGCCGTCGTCGTCGCCATTGACGAGTATCTCAAACCCATGCTGCTCGGCAGGAATGTCGCCAACATTGAGGATATCTGGCAAAGCGCCATGGGCAGCTCGTACTGGCGCAACGGCCCCGTCCTCAACAACGCGCTTTCCGGCGTAGACGAAGCGCTTTGGGACATCAAGGGAAAGATGGCGGGCATGCCGCTATACGACCTGTTTGGCGGCAAATGCCGCGAGGGCATCGCCGTTTACCGTCATGCGGACGGCTCCTGCTATGAGGAGGTGGACGACCAGATTCGCGCTTACCTCCAGGAAGGCTACCGCTATGTCCGCGTTCACATGGGAACCTACGGCGGCAACATGTACGGCGAAAACAACAGCCAGATGCACCGCCCGGAAGGTTGCCCTGCCGGCGCATACTATGACCCGCACGGCTATATGCGCAGCGTCGTCAAGCTCTTTGAACACGTCCGCGGCGAGTTTGGCTGGGAGCTTGAGCTGTTGCACGATATCCATGAGCGGCTCTCGCTGGCCGACACGCTCACGTTTGCCAAGGAGATGGAGCCTTTCAAGCTCTTCTTCCTGGAGGACGCGCTGCCGCCGGAGCAGATGGACTATTTCCGCTACCTGCGCGAGCAGACGGGCGTACCGCTGGCTATGGGCGAGCTATTCACCAACCCCGCGGAGTGGCGCACGGCCGTGCAAAATCAGTGGATCGACTTTATGCGCGTGCACATCAGCGATATCGGCGGGCTGACGCCTGCGCGCAAACTGGCTGCGTTCTGCGACAGCTACGGCGTGCGCACTGCGTTCCACGGCCCGAGCGATCTATCCCCCATCGGCATGACGGCGCAAATGCACCTCGATCTTGCCATTCCCAACTTCGGCATTCAGGAATTCTCCGAATTTGATGAAAAAGAGCGCGAAGTCTTCCCCGGATGCCCCGTTTGCCGCGACGGGTACGTCTATCTCAGCGATAAGCCGGGAATCGGCGTAGAAATGGATGAAGCGGCGGCGAAAAAATATCCGTATACCGAAACGGACTTTGGCTGGCTGTTCTCCCGCCTCAAGGATGGGACGGCCGTCCGGCCCTGATCGCTCCGTCCAGAACCCACCCATTTTCTCTTGGCTGGCAAAGGGTACAAGATCCTCTGCCAGCTTTTTCATGCCCGCCCAAATGCGCAAAATCCCCGCCGCACATAAACGTGCGGCGGGGAAAGAGGTTTTATTTTTCGCTTACTTTTCGCAGCACATATGGTAAATGGCCGCGACGTCCTCTTCCAGCAGCGGACGGAACGCACCCGTATGCGTGCCATAGTTGCGCTTGCACTTTTTGGCCATCAGCGGGATATCTTCCTCTTTGGCCCCCAGCTCGGCAAATGTCAGCGGCAGGCCGAGGCTCTTCCAGAATGCGCTCAAGCGCTCAATCCCTTCCAGCGCCGTGCGCTCCGGATGTTCAAAATCCATCTCACAGTCAAACACGCGCACAGCAAACTGCGCCTCGCGCATCTCATGGCCGGGCAAGCAGTAGCGCAGCCAATGCGGAATGAGCACGGAAAGCGTCGCGCCGTGGGTGGAATCATACAATGCGGAAAGTTCATGGCCCATCTGATGGGAGGACCAATCCTCCTGACGGCCCACGCCAAGCTGGCCGTTATGCGCAAGCGTTCCCGCCCACATGACAGCTGCACGCGCTTCGTAGTTATCCGGCTCGTGCAGGCAAACAGGCGCATATTTGATCACCGTCTGTAGCACAGACTCGCACAGCCTGTCGGAAACGTCAACGTCCGGCGTGTTGGTAAAGTAGCGCTCAATAATATGTGCCATAATGTCCGCTACGCCGCATGCGGTGTGCCAGGCCGGAAGCGTGTACGTCAGCTCCGGATTCAGGATGGCAAAGCGGGGACGGTTGAAATCGCTGGAAGACCCACGCTTGAGATGCAGTTTTTCATTGGTGATGACCGAGGAGTTGGAGCCCTCCGTTCCCGTTGCGGGGAGCGTTAATACGCAGCCAAGCGGCAGCGCGTTTGCATACGGCGCCTCTCCCATCCAGATATCCCAGAAATCCCCGTCAAAGACAGCGCCTGCCGCAATCGCCTTGGCAGAGTCAATTGCGCTTCCGCCACCGATGCCCAGGAGAAAATCAATGCCCTCGCGCTTGCAAATGTCAATTCCTTCGTAGACCAAACCGCTGCGCGGATTGGGCTGCACGCCGCCCAGCGATACATGCGCGATACCAGCCGCATCCAGCGATTCCTCTACCTGACGCAATAGGCCGGAACGCACGACGGAACCACCACCATAATGGATGAGCACTTTGCTGCCACCAAAGCGCTTGACAAGCTCACCCGTGCGGCCCTGGGTATCACGCCCGAATACAAAATAGGTAGGGTTATAAATTTCAAAATTTCTCATAATGTCCTCCCTTTGTAATGTTGATCCGCAGTGCAACAGCACAGAATTGTGTGCGCAGGGCGGTCGTTTTTCTTTTCTGGCGGCCCAGGCTTACAAGTTCATACCCGGATACAACCGCACCGGTTGTAGCGTCTCAAACTGGAGCTTGTCGAACAGTTGCGTCGCCGGTTCATTGCGCTGCCAAACCTCTGCGCTGAGGCTATGGATGCCGTTTTGCAGCAATTCCTGCGCCGCCTGGCCAACAAGCGCAGAAGCCATGCCGCGGCGCCGCACCTCTGGGCGCGTATAGAGCATTTCAATGCGCCCTTCGGCGCCATAGGCAGTCATCACCATCTCACCCAGCAGCCGGTCTTCCTGCCAAACTCCCCACGCGCTAAAAAGCTGTTCTCCCTGCATGCGCGCAATCCAGTTGTAATTAAACGCCGTCACGGTATAAGCATTCATACGGCGCAGCAGCGCATCAAAATCCTCCTGCGTCTCCAGCAACACGGGGGCAATCGTTGTACCCACCGGCGGGCGCGGCAACCGGTCTGATTCGGAAAGAATCAGGCGTTTGCGCACGACGGCATCATCATTTTCAAAACCGCAATCGAGCAGGCTGGCAAGCAGCGCCTGATCCTGCGGACGGCAAGGCGCATACAGGCGCGCAGGCAGTTCGGCATTTTGCTGGCGCAAAAGCAGGGTGCGCGCATAGGCTGCCCCCACAAGCATATGAAA
>DVLH01000247.1 GCA_018715585.1 Candidatus Aphodomonas merdavium | reverse complement strand
GCACGTTGTTGAGCACGAGCTGGATGTTGGAAGCCAGGCTATCGCCGCCCGTGAGGTCCTTGATGCGGGCAAGCAGGAACGGCGTGGTCGCCTTGCCCTTGATCCCCTGCTCCGCCGCTTCGCGCAGCGCCTGATTAATCGCCGCGTCAATGCGGTCCTTATCCATGCTGTAGCGCTCTTCGATGGGATTCGTAATCAGCATGCCGCCCGGGAATCCCAGCGCGCGCTGCGCGGCAATCGCATCGGCAATCTCCTGCGGCGAATCCATGCGGTAATCGACGCTGAAACCGCTGGAACGGGTGTAGAACGCCGGCAGCTCTTTCGTGCCGTAGCCGATAACGGGGACGCCCTTCGTCTCCAGGTACTCCAGCGTCAGCCCCAAATCCAGAATGCTCTTGGCTCCCGCGCAAACCACAGCCACGGGTGTTTGTGCAAGCTCTTCCAGATCCGCGGAAATATCCATTGTCGTCTCTGCCCCGCGATGCACGCCGCCGACGCCGCCCGTTGCGAACACCTTTATGCCCGCCATCGCCGCGACAATCATCGTCGCCGCCACCGTCGTCGCGCCGTCCTGGCCGCGCGCCACCAGGATAGGCAGATCCCGCCGGCTCGCCTTTGTCACTGCGGTGCCCGTTTTGCCCAGGTATTCAATCTGATCCGGCGTTAAGCCTGCGCAGAGCTTTCCTCCAATCACTGCGATGGTTGCAGGTTCTGCGCCGTTTTCGCGCGCCGTCCGCTCGCAAAGAAGCGCCGTTTCCACATTTTGCGGATACGGCATGCCATGGCTGATGATGGTGCTCTCCAAGGCGATCACTGCGCGGCCTTCGGCCAACGCCGCCTGTACCGGTGCAGATATTTGCAAGTATTCTTTCATTTTCTTTCCTCCCCTGCCTTGATACCACAGGGCGGTTTGTACAAGCGCCCATGCCAACGGAGGATATTTCGCCGCCCGGAAACGGTTTCCCTTCCATTTTCGGCGGAAGAATGCTATAATAGCGTATTAAAAAGTGATCTGCCGCAGGAGGCTTCATGAACGACGAAATCCTTTTGACCATTCCCGCCCGGCAGTCCATGCTCTTGGTAGCGCGCATGGCCCTTTCTGGTTTTTGCGCGCAATGCGGCGCCGACGTCGACACGCTCGACGATGTGCGCACGGCATGCGACGAGGCGTGCTATTGCCTAATGCACCAGCGGCGGCAGGCGCTTCAGCTGCACATCCGCGCAAGCTTTGACGGCGAATATGTACACGTTTGCTTTGAGGCAGAACGCGGTGCGCCGGTTGACGGTACCGCTAAACACGACCCGGAAATTGCCCGCGGAATCCTTTCTCTGCTTGCCTGTCAGGTGGAGCTGGATTACGATGCTGACGGGCCCTGGCGCATCCAGTTGCAGGTCTGCCCCTCTTTCCCGGCTGGAGGCGGCCATGAACGATAAGGAAGCGCTCTGGCAGGCTTATCTTGAAGATCCCACGCCGGCGCATCGCAACGCCATTGCTGAGTCCTATCTTTACCTTGCCCATGCTGTAGCCCGCCGCTTTGCAGGGCGCGGGGTCGAAAGGGAAGATTTGGTCCAGGTGGCCTCTTTGGCGTTATTGCATGCCATCGACCGCTTTGAACCGCAGCGCGGCATGAAGTTTACAACCTTCGCCGTACCGACCATTGCTGGCGAGGTCCGCAACCACCTGCGCGACAAAGCGCGCATGGTTCGCCTGCCCAGGCGTACCAGCGAGTTGCTCGTTCGCTTGTTGGCAGCACAGGAACGCTTTTTTCAGGAAAATGGGCGTGAGGCAACCGTAGCAGAGCTGGCCGTCCTTTTGGAGGCACCCGAAGACGCCGTATTGCAAGCGCTTGAAATGCGCTCTGGCGCTATAATGCTCTCCTTGGACGCGCAGCAGGAAGAGGACGGTCCGACGCTTGCCGAACAGCTCGGCGAAGAAGAGGGCGCATTTGACCGGCTGGAACAATCCGACGCCGTGGAAAGCCTGCTGCGCTCGCTGCCACAGCAGCTGTCGTCCGTGCTGCGCATCCGCTATCTGGAAGGGAAAAGCCAGCGTGAAACCGCAGCGTCGCTGGGCGTTTCGCAGATGCAGGTTTCGCGCCTGGAGCGAAAGGCCATCGCACTTTTGCGCAAGTCTCGGGAGGAAATGCTATGAAAAGACGCAGAGCCAAGCGCCGCGTTGCGTTCCGTTTTTACGTGCTGTTATTTATCGCCCTGTGCGTGTTCCTTTATGCCATCTACATCGCCATCAGCGGCATGTTCGTCAAGACGGCCGTCATCACCTCTGGCAACATGGGCAACCAATATCACGCCAACGCCGTCATCGTGCGCGATGAAACGCTGACCTCTGCCGAAGGGCTGACGAGCATCACCTACTACGCTGACGAAGGGGAAATCGTCTATAAGGGCAACAAAATTGCCGAGATCTATTCCACTGGCTATAGCCAGACGGATATGAACAAGCTGCTTAATATTCGCTCGCAAATTAAAAGCTACCACAAAACCTTGCAGGCCTCTTCCTTCACCGACCTGCAGCTGGAACGCATGAACACGAATGTGCTCACGCTTACAGCGGATATCAGCAAAATTGTGCGCGAGGGTGCTTCCGGTAACCTGCTTAACCTCTCCCGCCAGCTCGACACCGCCATGGAAAACCGGCAGACATACCTAAGGACGAAATACGCTTCTGACCAAACGCTGGATAGCCTTTATTCGCAGGAATCGTCTCTGCTGAAAAAAATCAGCAGCTGGACAATCACCTATATCGCCGACAGCGACTGCATCGTCAGCTTTTACACCGACGGATATGAAAGCGCCCTCCCCTTTGCGGATGCGGATAACATTACCGCTGACCAGATTCAAGCCGTGCTCAACGGGGATGAGCCGGAGTCCACGGCCGCAGAGCGCGGACGCACCCCTGTTTTCCGTACCGTGCAAAACAACGGATGGTACCTCATGCTGTTGACAAACGACAAAAACTGGAACCCCGTCGCGGGCCAGACGTACAAAGTACAGCTGGAAGGTTTTGACGACACCATCTTTGACGCGACCGTCTCCACCTTCTCCCGCTATGGCTCCCAGCTGCTCGTGCGCATGTTTGTCACCTCCAACGTCCGCACTGTGCTCAACACGCGCACTTCACAGGCAACCGTAGGCGAGCTCTATGTCTCTGGCCTACAAGTACCGCTGAACGCGTTGCGCCAGCAAAATGGTCAAATTGGCGTTGTGCTTACGGACGGCAACGGCATCTTTGTTCCTGTCGAAGTGCTTATGCAGGACAACGAAAACGCTGTGGTGATGCCGTTGGATGTTGGTGCGCTTGCCGAAGGACAGAAGGTCCGCCTTTTCTAAAACCAGGAGGAACAGACATCATGTATGACGAAGCAACCATTCTTACCAATGCCCAGGCGCTTTTAGACGAAGTGCCTACCTATAGCCG
>DVLH01000246.1 GCA_018715585.1 Candidatus Aphodomonas merdavium | reverse complement strand
TATCCTTGCACGTGGGTGGAATCGGACGGGAAAATCCTGATCGACGACGGCAACGGTTCCCTCCCATATACCCTGCAGCCGGACGGCACCCTGCTGGGACAGGATGAGTCGGGCGACAGCATGACCTTTGCGCGGGCGGCGGCGACGACGGCGACGACGACAACGACGACAACAATGACAACGACGGCGACGGATTCCGCCGCAGGCACATGGAAGCTGGTCAAAGCCGAAGCCGACGGCATCATCGTCACCGATACGAGCACATTGGGCATTTCGGTCGATCTGCAGCTTAACACAGACGGCACCGGCATGCTGACCACCAGCGAGGGAGCGGGGACGTGCACCTGGACGCAGAGCGGCGCGACCGTTACGGTTGCGGTGATAGACGGCGGGCTGCTGTCCCTCACCCTGCAATCTGACGGCACTCTCTCATGGCTGGTTGACGATGTGATGCTCTATCTGAGCCGGACGAATGGCGCCGCGATAGCGAGCACACCCGCCGTGTCCTCGCCCTTGGCAAGCGGGATGATTGAGTCGGAATACGGCTTCCGCGTACAGCTCCCCACCGGCTGGGTTGCCATTGACAGCGAATACATCGAGCAGATCGTTGCAAGCGTCGGCGAAGCAATCGCCTCCGCAAGCGGTTTCAACCAGGACCTGCTGGACCTGCTTGCCGCAGCCAATACGAGCCTGTACTATTCTCCTGACATGACTGCCAATTTCAACGTGGTTCGTGAACCCGCTGGCAGTGTGACGATGGACAACTTTTTATTGCTTGAATCCTCCTATCAGCAAATGCTCACCAGCCAGGGCATTACGGATTTTAAACTCAGCGGGCCGGTCGATATCAACGGAAATCCCTATTATGTCGGCACCTTTACCGCACAGGCAGGTTTGACGCAAAAGCAGTATTTCTGCGTGGCGAACGGTTATATCTATACAATCACGCTGACCAATGTATCTGACAGCGACGCCGAACAGATCATGGCTAGCTTTGAAACCCTGTAAGCGCTGCTTGGTTCCGCGACGGTTCCGCAGGGGGCGGTAGGCCTCCTGCGGGGCCGTCTTTCGTCAATTTGCCAAACGCTCTAGACCCACAGAATGAGGGTAGCCTATGTCTTGCTTGATAAAACGCCTGACGGCAATTTTGTGTGCCATATGCTTCTTCCCGCTGGCTGCGGCGCCGGCAGACGCCGGGCGTAGTCCGCGGATTCTCCTCATGAGCTGCTATCAACAGGATGGCTGGGGCGACGGATCATCCGCCACCTTTTTGGACGAGAATGGCTGCATTTGGCGGTATGAGAGCGCTGCGCCGCTGCCGGAGACAGAGGAAGCGCGGCTGGCGTTTCTGGCGGAAACGGACGCCGTTGCCCTTGTAGGGCAGATGGATTTCTGGCGCATGCTTGAGTTGCTCAGCCTCATTGAGTCGGCGCAGCCATGGCCGCTGGAGCCGCAGTCCGCAGGAGCGGCCGACTTTGGCCTGAACACCTACAGCGCCGTGCGCTATGGCGCGGATGGAAGCGCCGAAGTGATCCCGCTGGCCGTCTCGGGCAACTGGACGGCGAAAAATCTGGAACCAAACGCATATGCGCTATATATTGCGCTGTTTGATGAAATCGCAGTTCATGGAACGGCAGATCCCGCATGGCTGCGGCCCATGAACATCCCCCGCGAGCCGTTGGCGGCGTTCTACGGCCTGGAGCAAGCCCTATTTGAAGGGGCGACCCTCACCGTCTCCTTTTTCGATCCCCAGACGGGCGAGCACGAGTATATGCCCGATGAGGACGAAATGCAGGAGAAACTGGACTGGCTTGCCAATGTGGCGGTGACCTACAAGAAAAATGCACTGTCTGATGTGAGACCTACCTGCGTATACACGCTCTATTCCCCACAGGGGGAAAGGCTTGCGGCTTTTGCGTTCTTCCGGGATCTTCTGGTGACCGGCGAGGGCATGTACACCGTGGAACCGGGCGGTTCAAAAGCGCAATAAGTGGTTGCCGCGCTTGTTTGGACGGTGCGCACCACGCTCCGTTGAGCCGATGTGGCGGTGAGAACGCTGCACGGTGCGCCCGAGGCCGAAAACAGCAAGATGAGCTGTCGGCCGATCGAAAGGATCCAGTGAATGTGCTGGCCGCGCGGGACAGCTCTGTGGCTATGGCAGCTTTATCTGTCAATAGCCTGGCGAAGAACTGGGCGTGGCGCTAAAACTTGCGTGACGCGATGGGGCAGCGGATTGAAGCTGCCGAAAATGACGCGCCGGGCATTTTCGCCAACGGATGGAGTCACGCCGAGAAAAGCTCTAATCGCTTCGCCGCCGGTGCGCTCCATGCCATTGGCGTTGAGCAAGTCGAGTCTTTTGCAAGCCGGCCCGCAGCACCTGCCCGCTGCTCAACGGCGAGGCCTGCTGGCACATTGATGCGGGAACGGCAACAATTCCGGCAAAAGATACCTCCGTGCTGACGACGGCCAGGTTCCCTTTGGCGCAAAATCACACCTTGGCTTTTCCCCAAAGGCCGCGGTGGACTTTTTGGCAGCAGCGCATCGATCTTACGTTTTGCCTTGGTCAGGGTTGTCGCAATGGCAGAAGGCGTCTGCCCTTCCGGAAACGGCGCACGTTCTCGTGCGGCTTTTTCCTACCCCCGTTAAAACCTGGCCATTTTCCATGGGAAACGGACGGTATTTTCCCTTTTTAAACGCAAAAAAGAACATCGACATTGTCTCAATGTCGATGCTCTTTT
>DVLH01000245.1 GCA_018715585.1 Candidatus Aphodomonas merdavium | reverse complement strand
CAAAAACCCGCTTCGTAGTTGAGCAGATGGGGGACTAGCATGAACTGCCATCCATCTTTCCTGTGGGTTTCGATGAAATAGTTAATCAACGCCCACTCGAGCACGGCGCCGTCGCCCGTGTAAACCCATTTGCCGCTGCCACCAAGCTTTGCCCCGCGGGGATAGTCAATTAAATGTAGGCTTTCGGCCAGCTCCACATGGTTCTTTGGCGCAAAATCAAATGTGGGCTTTTCTCCCCATTGGTGCAAAACGCGGTTGTTTTCTTTGCCACCGGGGAGCAAGTCGGGATCGGGCAGGTTGGGGAGTACGGCGAGAAAATCGGTAATCTTCTTGCCGATATCGTTCGCCTGATCGTCCAGCGCTTTGATCTCATCGCCGATGCGGCGGACTTCCTCAAAGAGCGCGCTTGTATCTTGTCCAGCTTTTTTCATGGACGGCACTTGGGCGGAAAGCTGATTACGCTTTGCTTTCAAGGCCTCGCCCTCTTGCGCGAGCGTGCGCTTTTTTGCGTCCATAGCAAGCAATTCGTCAAAATTCACTTCGCATCCTTTGTTCGCCAGAAGCTTTTCAACTTCGCGCGGTTCCTTGCGGATGCGGTTCATATCAAGCATCCAAACCCCTCCCATTTCCTTATGCATAAGCGCGGATATTATAGTTCACCGCGTCACAAACTGTCAAGCGGACGGCGCTCCATCGGCGTGATGCGCCTTGGCATCCAGCTCTTCTTTTTTGGTGCGCTCGTCGAGCAGGCGTGTCAGTTCTTCCATAAAAGTTTGAATGTCGCGGAACTGGCGGTAAACGGAGGCAAAGCGAACATAGCTCACCTCGTCAATCTTGCGAAGGCCGTCCATGACCAGTTCGCCGATATGTGCCGAGGTGATTTCCTGATCAAGCGCGTTATATGCCTGCATTTCAATTTCGCGCACAAGCTTGTCAATTTCCGATATGGGGACGGAGCGCTTTTCACAGCTTTTGATGATGCTGCGTCGAATTTTCTCGGTGTCAAATGACTCGCGGCTTCCGTCTTTTTTAATAACGAGCAGCGGAACGGCCTCAACTTTTTCATAGGTTGTAAACCTGCGGCCGCAGGTTTCACATTCGCGGCGGCGGCGGATCGCATTTCCATCGTCCGTTGGACGCGAATCGACCACGCGGCTTTCGGTGCCGTTGCAGTAGATACACTTCATGCAGTTGCCTCCCTTTGCCAACGCCTCTTTGTAAGCTTGTCTTATTATAAGGCAAACAAACTCGGCCCGTAAAGGGTTGCCTGAGAAAATTCTTCATCATTCGTCGATGCGGACGAGGATTACGTCATCGCCAATGCAACAGATTTGTGGCCAAGCGATGGCGAGCCCCTTTTTTTCCCCGCGCAGCAGAGCGAAAAAGTCAAATTTGCCCGGTACAACCAGCGCCGTCACGCAGCCTGTCTGCGCGTCGAATTCAATGTCCATCACTTTCCCGACGCATACGCCGTTTTCAATGTTGACGACGTTCTTTTCTTTCAGCTCTGAAAGGCTCATTTTCGGCCACCCCCGGCCTATTGTATGCTGGACGACGGTTGTGGTATAATAAAAATGGTGTGGAATGGAAAAAGCGCCATTTGTGCGTACAATGCTGCTGGGGAGGGGATGGAATGCGCAACTTGCAGGGATGGAGCGCTGCGGCACTGCGGCTGCGGTTGTGCCTTCACCCTGTGCGCGGCAAAACGTTGGCGCAGCGCGTGTCGCATGCCGTTTCGTCCTATGCGCCCGTCGGGTATTGCGCGGGTGTTTCCAGCCATGGCGCGCAGCCACAGTTTGTTTGGGGTGGGGAAGCCGTCGTCGGGGAACGCGCTGTGCAGCGAGACACCGTTTTTCGTGTCGCTTCTGTTTCTAAAATGCTGGGCGCGGCCGCCGTGCTGCATCTTGCGCGTGCGGGCCGGTTGGATTTGGACGGTGATGTGGGGGAAATCCTTGGCTTTCCCATCCGCCCGGCAATCACGCCGCGGCAGCTGTTGACCCATACGGCGGCGCTTTGCGACGGGGCGTATAATCTTGCCGCCGAAGCGGGGGATTTTCCACCGCTGGATGTGCTGCTGGAAAAAAGCCGCTGCGCCTATCCGCCTGGAACGCGCTTTGCCTACAGCAACCTTGGCGCAGGCGTCGCAGGCATGCTGGTTGAAGCCGTGGCAGGCGTGACGTTTGACGAATACATCCGCGGGGCATTTTTCCGCCCGCTGGGCGTGGACGCATCGTTTCACCCGCAGCATATTGAGCGCAAGGAGCAATTGGCCAATTGCTACCGCGTGCCCGGTAGAACGCTTTCCTACGATGCGCAGAAGATTGCGGCGCAGCCGCTGGATGAAGCGCCCGACCCGCTGCGTCATTATTATATCCCTGCGGGCAAGCTGATGATTTCCGCGCCGGCGTTGGTAGAAGTGTTGGGCGGGCTGGTGCGCCGTTTTCCGGAAATGTACGCGCGCCAGGACCACATCGGGAGCGTCCGGTGCGATGCCAGGCGTGGATTGGGCATGGCGCTTGCTGGCGATGTATTTCGCCGCGGCATGACGTTTGTGGGCCATCAGGGGCAGGCGTATGGCGCCGTCTGCGAGGCATGGGCAAACCCGCAGGATAGCACAGTAGCAGTATTTTTGTCAAACGGCTCGGCATTAAAAACAACGGGCGCGCTTCAGCGCATCGGGCAAGACGCCATAGCCGCTTTGTTTTCTTGGGCATATGAAGGGGAGAAGCAATGATCCACGGGAATACCGAAGGAATACGCGATTCCGTCCTGAAGGAATTGGAAACGCTTTATTCGATGGAGTTTGACGAAGAACTTTTTGCGCCTGCAGAGCTTTCCGGCTTCCTGGCGCGCTATACGGGCCTAATCCACCGGGAAATCAGCGTTTATTTGAGCCGGGGCGGCGACGTGCTTGACGTATCCGTCGGTGACAATGCAAGCGTTGCTTTGCCGGAGATCCGCCTGCGCCGCAGTTTGGACAGGCTCAGCGGCGTGCGCTGCCTGCATACCCATCCGGACGGAAACGCGCAGCTTTCCGACGTGGATTTGACCGCCCTTGTGCGCTTGCGGCTGGATGCGATGGCGGCAATCGGCGTGTGCGATGGGCAGGCGATTGGCATACAGGCGGCGTTTTTGGGAGAACGAGAAGATGGCGTTCCTCAGCCTTTTTTGACGGAAATCGTCCCTTTGCGCGCGCTGCCGCAGCGCCGCTGGATGGAGCGCATTGAAGAGAGCGACCGGCTGCTCGTGCAGACGCAGGCGGACGCCTGTGCCGAACGGCCCGAACGCGCGCTGCTCGTGGGCATCGAAAGCAAAGAATCCCTGTTGGAGCTTTCCGCGCTTGCAGAGACGGCGGGCGCACAGGTGGCCGGTATGACGCTGCAAAAGCGCGATAAGCCGGATAGCGCCACGTACGTCGGTGCGGGGAAAGCGCAGGAAATTGCGCTGGATTTGCAGGGGGCGGATTGCGACCTGCTGCTCGTGGATGACGAGCTTTCCGGTGCGCAGCAGCGCAATTTGGAACAGATTGTGGGCGTTAAGGTGGTTGACCGCACAACGCTCATCCTGGATATTTTTGCGCAGCGCGCCAAAACGCGCGAGGGAAAGCTACAGGTGGAAGTTGCGCAGCTTACCTACCAGCTACCGCGTTTGATCGGGGAGGGCGTGTCGCTTTCGCGTTTAGGAGGCGGCATTGGTACGCGCGGCCCGGGCGAAACAAAACTAGAAATTAGCCGTAGGCGTATTCGCAAGCGCTTGTCCGACCTGCGCGGGGAAATCGATAGCCTGGCTGGCAGGCGCGATGTGCAGCGCAAACGCAGGCAAAAAAACGCCGTTCCCGTCGTTGCGCTGGTTGGCTACACCAATACGGGCAAGTCTACGCTGCTCAACGCGCTTTCCGGCGCGGGCGTTGCGGCGGAGGACAAGCTCTTTATGACGTTGGACCCCGTCATGCGCCGCATAGGCTTGCCGCAGGGCGGAGAGTTTTTGCTGGTGGATACGGTTGGCTTCATCCGAAAACTTCCGCATACGCTCGTGGATGCATTTCGTTCCACGCTTGAAGAAGCCGCGCTGGCAGATCTGCTTTTGATCGTTTCTGACGCGTCCAGCGACGACTGGCTGGCGCAGCGAGATGTCGTCCTGGGTGTGCTTAACGACC
>DVLH01000030.1 GCA_018715585.1 Candidatus Aphodomonas merdavium | reverse complement strand
GACCACTGCGCGCATCTGCTCAGGCGCAGCAACGGCCGAAAAACGTGGCGGCACGCCCTCAAGGCCGCGCAGCTGCTTGGGCGGTGTGCGGCCCGTCGCCGCGCAAAGCGCATCCATGCGCGCAAAATCGTCCTCCGGCACGCGCTGGCCCAGCGCGGCCAGCACGGCGGGACAGAACTTGAACGGGTCCGCCGTGGCGGCCAGCAGCGCCGGCGTGCGGTCGCCGCTTCGCGCCGCATAGTCCCGCCAGACGCGGATGCCCACGGCCGTATGCGTGTCCGGCAAATATCCGTTCTCCCGGAAGGTGCGGCCGATCGTCTCCCGCGTGGCCGCATCGTCCGCCCAGCCGCAGGCAAACTCGTCCGCCAGCGCCCTGCGCACGTCCTCGTCCACCGCATAGCGGCCGCCCTCGCGCAGCGCCTGCATCAGCGCGCACAGCTTCTTTTCATCCCCGATCAGCAGCGACAACAACCGTTCGAGGTTGGAGGAAACAAGGATATCCATCGACGGCGAGTCGGTCAGATGGAACGGTCGGTTGCGGTCATACACGCCCGTAGTGAGGAAATCCGTAAGCACGTTGTTGCGGTTTGACGCACAAATCAGCTTGCCCACCGGCAGCCCGCTGTGCTTCGCATACCATGCGGCGAGAATGTTGCCGAAGTTTCCCGTCGGCACACAGATGTTGACGGGATCGCCCAGCGCGATTTTACCGGCGTTTACCAGATCGCAATACGCCGAGTAGTAATACGCGATTTGCGGCGCGAGGCGTCCCCAGTTGATGCTGTTGGCGGAAGAGAGCAGAAACCCGCGCTCTGCCAGCTCCCGGCGGTAAGCGTCGTCGGTAAAGATGCGCTTGACGCCCGTCTGCGCGTCGTCAAAGTTGCCGCGCACGGCGCAGACCATAACGTTTTCCCCGCGCTGCGTCGTCATCTGCAACCGCTGCATGGCGCTGACGCCGCCGTCCGGATAAAACACGCAGATTTTTGTCCCTGCCACGTCCGCAAATCCTTCCAACGCCGCCTTGCCCGTATCGCCCGAGGTGGCTACCAGGATGACGACCGTGCGCGTCTCTCCGTTTTTGCGCAGCGACGCCGTTAAAAGCCGCGGCAGCATTTGCAGCGCAAAATCCTTAAACGCGCAGGTAGGTCCGTGGAAGAGCTCAAGCACATAAGCGCCTTCCTCCAGCGGGACAACGGGCGCTACGGCCGGCGGTGCAAATTTCTCCGGCCCATAGGCCTCCTTTGCAAACGACAGCAGCTCTTCCCGCGTAAAATCGGTCAAAAAGCGCGCGAGAAGATCCGCCGCGCGCTGCGGATAGTCCATCTCGCAAAGCGCGGCGATTTCCTCGCGCGAAACGGCCGGAATGCTCTCCGGCAAAAATAAACCGCCTTCCGGCGAAATCCCCGCGATGATCGCCTCGCTGGCCGTTACGCTCCTGCCGGCATCACGCGTGCTGATGTATCGCATAAACGCAAATCCCCCATGCCCAAATTTGCCCCTATTCTAGCACAGATTGGGCGTTGGGGCAAGCATTTTGTGCGTCAATCACGTTCATTTGTCCGTCATTGGTGTATCCGCGGCGCGTTCAAACCATCCCGCCGGCGCACCGCACAGCGGACATTTTTGCGGTGCAGCTGCTCCAACAGCGGTGTAGCCGCAATTGCCACAGCGCCATGTGGCCGCGCCTTGCGCCGGCGCCTGCGCCGCTGCGGCGCTGCGAAAACGCTGCTCATGCCCCTTTTCTACCCCTGCTGCCAGATGAAACTGCTCCGCCAGCGCGTCAAACCCTTCCTCGCGCGCCACGCGCTCAAACTCCGCATACATGCGCGTCCACTCCTCATGCTCGCCCGCGGCAGCCTGGCTGAGCGCTGCGTCCGGCTGTGTCTGTGGCGCAAGGCGGGCAAACCAGAGCCCTGCATGCGCCATCTCGTTTTGAGCCGTTTCCTCAAAAAGCCGGGCAAGCGCTTCTTCGCCCGCCGCGCGCAAGGCGCGCGCGTACTGCTCATATTTGGTGCGTGCGGCGCTCTCGGCATTGAACGCCGCCCACAGGTTCCGTTCCGTCCTGCTTCCCTGAAGTTCCATAAAAAAATCCCCCTTTCTTCCAGGGGGATAGTCTTTCACGCTTTACGGATTTGGATACCATGTGGTAGGTGAATCAACGCGGTTAAGGTCATCCCAGATAATCACGCGCGTCTTGAGCGGCAGGTTGTTCCACAGCCAAGCATGGTTGTAGCCGTCCTCGTTTTTCAGCCGCTGGATGCGGATACAGCCGTGGCTCTGCTTCGTGCCCAGATAGCCTTCAAAAGAGGAATAGTCGTGCGAGCCGTCGTCGCGGATTTTGCAGGGCACCTCATGGAGCAAGATGCCGCCGTTGATGCGGATGGCCATATCGCAATACATGTTGCCGCTCCAGAAGCCGCCCGTGCGGCTGATGGTGATATATTCGCCCGGGATGGTTTCGCAGTAATACTTTTCGTCTTGAATCAGCCCCGTAGCCACGAGCATTTCCGTCACGCGTTCGCCATTATGATAGAGATAGAGCCGCTGCGTCAACTTATCGATGAGGATGCCGTACTCCTGGTTCACCTCCACGGTTTTCAGCGCGCTCGCCTTGACATAGCCGCGCTTGACGTCGAATGCCTCCGCTTTCTCCTCCTCCGTAACAGGGTTATAATCCTCGTCATAGTTGCTAAACGCCTCCACAAGGATGTAACCGTATTCGTTCTCCTCACCGATGACGTTCAGCCCCTGCGACTGCGCGTGCAGCTGCGCCACCATTTCGCCCGTGCCGTCCGGATTTTCCATCAGATAGGCGTGCGTTTTGGCCGCCGCATCCAGCCCGCCGTCATAGACGACGATCGGCTGCGTCAACGCTTCCCAAATCTTCGCGTCATCCGTCTCGCCCGGCGTCAACGCCCAGAAAGAACCGGCCTTGGCGTTTTGCGAATACGGCGCGTTGGTAGGCGCTGGCGTCGGTTCCGGCGTAGGGGAAGGGGTTGGAACCGGCGTCGGTGTCACCTCAACAAAAAGCGCACTTTGCTCAGCGCTTGTCTCCTCCACAACCGTTCGCTGCACTTCCAGCATCACATAATGCGACATGGACGCCATTGCATTTCCCTCGCTGAGCGTAAACACAAGAGCGTAGTCGCCGTCCGCAACAGGCGCCCCGTCAAGCGTCCCGTCCCACGTATACGCCGCTTGTCCCGCGCTGACAGGAAGCTGCGCCAGCAGGCTCTGTGTATCGTCCGCATAGGATCGCAGCTCAATGCGCACCGTGCCGTCGACGCTTGCCTGGAACGTAACCGTCGCGCTTTCATCCAGGCCCAATGTCCCCGTCGTGCTCATGACATGCGTCAAAAGTGGATAGGGCGCACCGACGCGCATGGACACTGATGTTTCTTCCCCGCCATCCAAAGAAAGACAAAGCGTGTATTCTCCCTCGGGTACCGGGATTTCACCCGTCATCATGCCGTCATAGGCAATCGAATTATCCCCCGCCTGCACGGGGTAGGCGTCCACGACGATGGCGGCCGTCTCGCCCGAAGCGTCCGCCAAGCGCAGCCGCGCCTCTCCCTGGGCAGGCGCCTGGATGACGATTTCATACGCTTTTCCAGGCCGTAACACATGCGGCGCCACCGATATTTCTCCCCCGCCAGCGAAGCTGCCTGATGCAAACGTACATAAAGCGAGGATGATCAGCAACAGACATAAACGGCGCATGTGTTTCCTCCTTTTGTAAACGCAGAAATAATATTGTATTATACCTTCTAAAAGCCTTACACTGCAAGTTAATTTTTGCCATGCATAAAATTTCGATGAATACAGGGTGTACCGGCGGCAAACCGCCTGCCTTTCCCGCCTATCATTTAACCCTTTTGCCTGCCTTTTCCTAATCAACCGCCGGCTTTTTGTCAAAAGTCCCATCGAAATTGCCCGCGCACCTTTTAAAGAAAAGCAAAAGAAAAACCCCGGAAACCATTGGTTTTCCAGGGTTTTAAGCACTTTTGAGAAAGTTTAGCGCTTGCTGAACTGCGGCGCGCGGCGGGCTGCTTTGAGGCCGTATTTCTTGCGCTCCTTCATGCGCGGATCACGCGTGAGAAGGCCTTCCTTTTTAAGCACGGGGCGCAAATCGGCGTCCGCAGCGCAAAGAGAACGTGAAATCCCATGGCGAATCGCGCCGGCCTGGCCGGTCAACCCGCCGCCATCCACGTTAACAATCACATCAAAACGAGAGAGCGTGTCCGTCAGCACCAACGGCTGGCGCACGGTCATCTTCAGCGTTTCAAGTCCAAAATACTGATCGATATCGCGCTTGTTGATGGTGATCTTTCCATCGCCGGGCACGAGACGAACGCGAGCCACAGCATGCTTGCGGCGGCCGACAGCCTGATAGGAAACCTGAGCCATGATCTTTCCTCCTTACCGCATTAAGAGAGTTTGAGCACTTCGGGCTTTTGCGCTGTGTGCTCATGCTCCGCCCCGGCGTATACGCGGAGCTTCGTAGCCATCTTGCGGCCCAGGGGGCCCTTGGGCAGCATGCCCACAATGGCCTTCTTGACAACAAACTCGGGCTTTTCAGCCATCAGCTTGCGGTACGGGGTCTCCTTCATGTGGCCGACATAGCCCGTATGATGGTAGTAAATCTTGTCATCGAGCTTGTTGCCCGTGAGGATCACTTTGTCGGCATTGATGACGATCACATGATCGCCCGTATCGACATGGGGGGTAAAAATCGGCTTATTTTTGCCGCGCAGAATCGCTGCCACCTGGCTTGCCAGGCGTCCCAGCACCATGCCTTCGGCGTTTACAACATACCATTTGCGCTCAACTTCGTTGGGCTTGGCCATGAACGTGTTCACGAGGCTTTCCTCCTGCTGCTTGTTAGACGGGATCGCGTTGGTCAGTCGCTTTCCCAGATGAATCTCTGCACACGCTAACAGGCCCGGGGCTAACGAAACCTGCGAACGCAAGTGTTATCATACCAAAAAACGACTGCCGTGTCAACAAAAAAGCGGGCATTTTTTTCATTTTTGCGCAAAAAACACCCCGCGCGCAAAGGCGCGGGGCGCAACACGGAGCGCTACGGCCTGTCCGGCGCACCGCAGGTTTTACAGGGCTTCAGCTTGTCATAGGGGCTGTCGCTCAGTTGTGAATAGGTAAAGCTTTGCATTTTATCATAATATTCCGCACCGATGGATTCGCAGTGTTCCAGTAGGTGATAGAACGAGCCACCGTCGGAATTGTACCAGAGCTCCAGGTTGGGATCGGTCCCGCTCGTCTGGTCAGAGCTGGAAGAAACCACCTGCGACTCGTCCGCACCGCTTTCCTCAAGGGCCGCGGCGTTGGCCTCGGCCATCGCGTCCGCTGTTTCAGTGACGACAATTCCGTTGCGCATTGAGTCGGGATCGACGTACCAAGTATCATCCACTTTCAATACAAGCGCATCAAAGCGTTTCGTCACGGCTTCTCCCGTGCTGGTGTTCTTGGAAAGGTCAGTCAGCACACTAAACGTAATCGAATCGGCGTTCATCTCCGCATTTTGCGCCGTCATCGTCCAGGAGTTGAGCAACCA
>DVLH01000029.1 GCA_018715585.1 Candidatus Aphodomonas merdavium | reverse complement strand
GTCATGCAGTTTGCCATGCTGCCGCTGCAGGGGTTGGGCCAGGGCGCGCAGCCCATTGTCAGCTATAACTATGGCGCCAGAAACCCCGTGCGCGTTAAAGCGGCTTTCTTCTTACTGCTGAAAGCAAGCCTGTGCTATTCTGTCACCCTTTGGGCGGCAATCATGTTGTTCCCGCAGGCGTTTGCGGCGCTCTTTACATCCAGCCAGGAACTCATCCTCTTTACGCGCAACGCCCTTCGCGTTTACGCCGCGGCAATCCTGCTGTTTGGCATTCAGATGGCCTGCCAGATGACGTTTATGGCCATTGGCAGCGCCAAGGCGTCTATCGCCGTGGCCGTCATGCGCAAGTTTGTGCTGCTCATTCCGTTAATCTACCTGCTTCCCCTGCTCTTTCCCGCCGACAAGACGACAGCCGTTTATCTTGCCGAGCCCGTAGCCGACACGCTGGCCGTCCTCTTTACGGCGCTGCTTTTCCAGCACCAGTTCCGCCATGCGCTCAAAGAAATCGGCGGCTGAAGCTTAAACGGAAAACCCCATGCCGTGCTTGTGCGGCATGGGGTTTTTTTGCGCTTCGCGCACAATTTTGTCGCAGCCGTTAAACCCATCCCAAAGCCTCCGGCCCGCGGCGGCGCTTAGCGGCCTACAAAAGCTCCGCCCCGGCTGAACGCCGGGGCGGAGCACATGGTTCTAGGGTTGGTTATTTGCAGTCAAGCACCTTCGTCAGCGCCCCGCCTTCTTCGGCGGTGATATAAACCTTGCCCGCCACAAAGCTGACGCCGGAAGTCTGTCCATCATAGAACACTTGGTTCCCTGTCCCATCCGTACCGCAGCAGTAGAGGCAACCGTCGCTGATATAATAGACCTGGTCACGGTAGACGGCAAACCAGCTCGCGTTGGGATCGATTAGCAGGCGGCTGATGCCATTCTCCAGGCGATAAATCCCCCCGTTGGAGCGGAAGAACACCACCGTATCGGCCAGCGCCACCTGATCGGCAGGCGTGGTGACGAGCGTTTGCAAGCCGCTGCCATTGAGGCCGATGCGCTTGATGCCGCTGTTCGTTGCCAGGTATGCCTGATAATCATAGATGTCGATGATAAAGTCGTTGGCGTCGCTTGCCAGCACGGTCGCGTTGCCGACGGAAGGCAGCTTCATCAGCGTGCTTCCTTCCAGGTAATAGATCGTACCGTTGATCAACGACATCTTTGCTACGGACCCCACCTGCACCAGCGGCACGACGGTGCCGCCGTCCAGCGAGGCGTGGAAAATCTGGTTGCCGCTGACAAACGTCAGCCCATTTGACGACGCATGCAGGAAGCGCGCGGGCAGGTCGCACAGGAGCGTGCCCGAACCATAGGCGTTTCCAGCGTAGATCGCGCCGCCTTCGCCCGTGTAGTAGAGCTTGCCGTCATACGACGCCGCAACGCCGCCGCCGGAAAGGCTCGCCTGGATGGCTCCGCCTGCGTTTTGCTCTTCCAGCTCGCGCGAGCGGTTGTCGACGGCGGTTAATGTTGTCTGCTGCGTCTGCGCCGCGACGACGGAAGCGCCGTAAAGCACCGAGAGCGTCGTTTCACCCGCTACGCCGTCCACCGGCAAACCGTTTGCCTGCTGGAAGAGGCGCACACCGCTGGCAGTGGATTCAGAATACACCCCGTCCGGCGCTACGCCCAGGAAGCCAAGCCCCACCAGGCGCGTTTGCAGCGCGTACACGTCGGCACCCGTATCGCCAAGGGTCAGCGTCGAGCGCGGGCTGCTGGTAGCGTAGGCGGCCGCAAGGCTGTTGCCGGAATAGAGCAGCGCCAGCGTATCCGCGCCTGCCACGCCGTCCGCTTTGAGCCCGTTGCGGTTCTGGAACGCGGTGACGGCCAGCTGCGTGGTGTACCCGTATTCGCCGTCAATCGTGCCGGTATAGTACCCCAAATCTGCCAGGAACTCCTGCATCCGCTCCACGTCCGGGCCGCTGGAACCCTCACGCAGCGTCGTGTAGTTGGGGCTCTGGGTGGTCTGCACTGTCCCCATCGGCACGGGCGATCCGGCATAGAGCAACATGAGCGTAGCCGGGCCCGCGACGCCGTCCACCATCAGGGCATTGTTCGCCTGCAATTGCTGCACGGCGAGCACGGTCGCATTATCATATGTGCCCGTGATGGTCCCGCTGTAATATCCGTAGTTCTTAAGCAGCACCTGTAGCGCGCTGACGCGCTCGCCCGAATCGCCGGCGCGCAGCGTGGAATACACGGCATCCGCCGTGCCGGCCGCCACGGCCTCGCCGCCGTAAAGCAAGTTTTGTGTATCCCTGCCCGCCTTGCCGTCCTGCGTCAAGCCGTTGTTCTTTTGAAATGCCTTGACGGCCGTCTCAACCTCATCGCCGTAAATGCCGTCAATGCTGCCGGTGTAATAGCCAAGGTCGTACAGCGCTTCCTGAAGCTTGTACACCTCCGTGCCCGTGGAGCCGCTCTTAAGCGACCCCGTGCTGGCCGGCATGGCCGTGGGCGCGGAAAGCGCCGTCTGCGCGTAAAGTGCGCTTTGCGTGTCGTTCCCGGCGACGCCGTCGACGGAAAGACCGTTGCGCTGCTGGAAGACGCGCACGGCAAGCGCCGTCACGTCGTCATAAATGCCGGTGATCTCGCCCGTGTAGTAGTATAGCTCCGAAAGGCGAATCTGCAGTGCGCTCACCGCCGCGCCCGACGAACCGCTCTTGAGCGTCTGATACGCCGTTGCCTGCGGCGACGCCGTCACCAGCGCCACGCCGCCAAAGGGCAGCGCCGCGCTGCTATAGAGCATGCGCTGCGTATCTTCGCCCGCAACGCCGTCGACCCACAGCCCGTTGCGCTCCTGGAAGGCGATGACGGCGGATTGCGTTGTTTCGCCGAACGTGCCCGTCGTGCTGCCGGTAAAATAGCCAAGGTCTTTCAGCCGCTGTTGCATCCTTGTCACGTCGCTGCCGGTGCTGCCCATCTGCAAATAGCGGTATGTGCTCAGCGTGGAAGGCGTGTACGTCAGCGGCGTCGGCCGGGAGGTAGCATAGATGAAACCGAACGTCGCCGTAGGCGAAGGCGCGCTTACGGCCGTGCCCGAATCCAAAAGCGCCTGTGTCGCACTGCCGACAACGCCGTCCGCTTTCAAACCGTTTTGCGTTTGAAACGCCTTAACGGCCTCCTCCGTACCCTCACCAAAGTCGCCGTCGATTTCGCCTGTATAGTAACCCAGCGCCTGCAGTTTTTGCTGCAACGCCCGTACCAACACGCCCGAAGCGCCTTTGCGCAGCGTCGAATCCACCGTGGGCGACGGTGCGGCAGTCGGCGGGGTGGTTGCAATCGGTTTGATGGTCCACACAGGCTTCGACGTTGGCGCAAGCGTGATCACCTGAATGGTAGCCGTTGCGCCCGCGGTCGCCTCTGCGCCGGTGGTGGGGATGGGCGGTGTATACGTCCCATCGCCGCCCCAGATCTGCCAGCGTTCATCCGTGGCGGCAGGCGTCGGGCTCGGCGTAATCGTCGCAAAAGGCAACAGCGTCACTTCCGCCGTGTTTTGCGTATCGGTGGGGTCGGGCTTTACGCAGCCGCCCGCCACAAACAGCACAGCTGCGATCATTCCCGCCAGCGCCGCGCGCTTTAACCATGCCGCGCAGCCCGTATAACGCCCTTTTTTTTTCATGTCCGTCTTCCTCTCCTTGCCCGGCAGATCCCGGGCCGGAATTGTTCTTCCTAGCCCCCGCTAACGGGCTTTATTTCTTCGCGCTCAGCGCGTCGCTGCTATAGAGCATGCGCTGCGTATCCTCACCTGCGACGCCGTCTACCCACAGCCCGTTGCGCTCCTGGAATGCGCGCAGCGCCGTTTCCGTGTCCGAGCCGAAGCTGCCATTGACGCTGCCGTTGAAATACCCAAGGTCTTTCAGGCGTTGCTGCAGCTTCGTCACATCGCTCCCGGAGCTGCCCAACTGCAAATAGCGGTAAGTGCTCAGCGTGGAAGGCGTATATGTGCGCATCGCCGGGCGCGAGGTGGCGCTGGAGCTGGCGGCGTAGTTGGATTTGGCACTGCTGGAGTTAAGCTTGGAAAGTGTTGCCGTACCCGCCACGCCGTCGGCAGACAGCCCGTTGGCACGCTGGAACGCCTTGACGGCATTCTCCGTCCCCTGGCCGAAGACGCCGTCCACGCTGCCGGTATAGTAGCCCAAATCCTTCAGGCGCTGCTGCATGTTTTTCACCTTGGTGCCCGTTGAACCCAGGCGCAGCGCGCTGCTCGTCGCCGTCGGCTTTGCGGTCGGCTTCGGCGTAGGCGACGCGGTCGCCGCCTTTTTCGCCGTGCCGGACTCGAGCAGCTTCAACGTCGACTGGCCGGCAATGCCGTCCACCGATAGGCCGTTGCGGCTCTGGAATGCTCGGACCGCCTTTTCCGTCCCCTCGCCGAATGTTCCGTCCACACTGCCCGTATAGTATCCTAAATTTTTCAGTT
Organism: Candidatus Aphodomonas merdavium; assembly: GCA_018715585.1. Classification (GTDB taxonomy): domain Bacteria; phylum Bacillota; class Clostridia; order Christensenellales; family Aristaeellaceae; genus Aphodomonas; species Aphodomonas merdavium. Next base: position 14,152 of record DVLH01000029.1, on the reverse strand, counting down.
GCTGTTGCAGTGAGCTCACGCGATTGCCCGTATCGCCCAGGCGCAGCGATGTAATCGCCGTCGCCGACGCCGAAGCGGAGGCCGTTTGTGATCCGGTGATTACGCCTGCAGGTCCAATCTGCGTCGTATCACCGCCGATTGAAAACGTCACGTTCGGCGCAACAGTTACCGTGGCGGTCGGCGTCGGCACGACCACCTCCGGCGCGGACGTGCCGTTCACGTCCGTTTCCTCACCCGTCAGCCCTTCTGGCACCGGCGTTGCCGTTGCAAATTGCAGCAACGTCGGGTTTGCGTCCATGGTGTCTCCATCAACCGGATCCGGCCGAATACATCCGCTCACCGCAAAGATCAACACGGCAAGCATCGCAAAGAAAGCGAAAATTTTCAGCCGGCGGGGCATTCTTTTGTTTTTCATAGCCACGTCAGCACCTCCTTGAGCGAACGCACTTCATATTTGGGGCGGCATGCCGTCCCATTGCTTTTACCACGAGGATTAAACCAGCAGCCGTCCACACCAGCGGCCTCTGCGGCGGCCATGTCGCTTGTAAGAGAGTCGCCTAACAGCAACGCGCGTTCCCTGCTCACACCCGCCAGGCGCAACGCATACGCCACAAAAGCGGGATCCGGCTTCGCTACGCCGATCTCCCCGGAAATGACCACGTTGGAAAAAAACGGCGTCAAGCGGCTGCGCGCAAAGCGCGAACGCTGCACGGAAGAAATACCGTTTGTGACAATAATGACCGGAACGCGCGCCGACGCCTCGCGCAAGAAATCATACGCTCCCTCGATTTCGTCCGCGCGCTGGGAAAGCTCGTCCAGAAAGGATTGCGAAAGGCTTTGTGCGTCCACGCCGCCGCCAATCTCCTTGAGAAAAATGCGAAACCGGTCAACGCGCAGCTTCTCCTGCGTCGTCTCCTTGCGCTCAAACGCTTCCCATAGCTGCTGGTTGATCTGCGCGTAACGCCTTTGCATCGCCTCGCTCAGCGCGATCCCATGAGCAGCCAACGCGCTGCGCAGCGCAATGCGCTCCGAGCGATCAAAGTCCATCAGGGTGCCGTCATTATCTGCCAGCAAAACGTCGTACCGCATTATTCCCCCGTATGTAATGGTCAAAATAATACTTATATACCACTCTTACAATAACACGCCGCTTCCTTCGCGTCAAGACAGGCTTGCGCGACGGCATGCCTTATAAATAAGACGCATTGGCAAGCGCAATTTATCCTTTTTTTCTTCTTTATGAAAACGCGCAGGCAAGTATACCAAAGCGCGGCTGCGCCGCGGGAGGCGCTTGGCCTTCCGCGGCGCTTTCGCACGTTTTACGCCTCATTGCGGCGATGGAGCCACCACAACACCAGCGCAACCGCAACGGCTACTGCCGCCGAAAGCAGTGCACGCCACAAAAAGCGCGCACCTGCAAACAAAACCGCGGGCAGCACGGCGCCACCGAGCAATGCCCCCAGCGCGCACAAAAGCGCGTAGAGCAAAAGCCAGGGCCATACGCTGGCCCGATCCGCCCAATGGGCGACGACGCCGACAAAAATGCCCAAAGCGCAAAAGAAAAGCAGGGCAAACAAGGGTTGCAAATCAATTCCCCCTTGGCGGAGCATTTGCAAGCGCCGCGCAACGGGCGGCGCTTTCACAACCATCCTATGCCGCCCTTTCACCCACCGTGCGCCGCATTCCTTGCAAACGTTCATAGACGGGACATAATTTTCTAATAATTTTATGCTATGCTAGGGATGCTCGTTCAAAATGAAAAAATCAAAGAAAGTAGGGCATCGCATGAAAAATCAGCGGATGACAAAACGCGTTGGTATCATTTTAGCCGTCCTTCTTCTTTTCTCTGTCTTTAGCAGTGCCAGTGCGCAGAGCCTGCTCACGCAGCAGACCACCTCTACCGCGCAAAGCCCCTTCAAGGACGCTTATGCTAAGGCCAGCCAATCCGTTGTTGGCATTGAAATTTCCATGGGCGCTTCCATCGCCAACGGCCGCATTTCCTCGCACACAGCGTTCGTCGGTTCCGGCGTCGTCGTCAGCGATGACGCCTACGTCGTCACCAACAACCATGTCATCGAGGGTGCTGAAAACATCTTCATCATCGTCGGCGAGGAAGAGTATCCCGCCGAGCTTGTTGCGACCGATGCGGACAGCGACGTGGCTGTGCTGCTGTGCGAGGGCCTTGACGTGCCTGCCGCCACCCTCGGTGATTCGGACCAGCTCTCCGTGGGCGATTGGGCGCTTGTCATCGGCAACCCGCTGGGATCGGAGTTCAGCAACACGTTGACCGTCGGCGTCGTCAGCGGCCTGGGCCGCGACGTCAGCTCCGTCGGTGCGGACACGGACGTCACCAACTTTATCCAGACAAACGCCGAAATTAACGCCGGCAACAGCGGCGGCGGGCTGTTTAACATTAACGGCGAGCTGGTGGGCATCACGTCCATGAAGCTTTCCAACAACGGTTACTTCGGCGCGGCCGCGATTGAAGGCATCGGCTTTGCCATCCCGATTAACACCGTCAAGGACGTGGCGGACGACCTGATCGAATTTGGCGAGCGCCAATACCCGCGCATCGGCGTAACCATCCGCGACATTGAAAGCCCCAGCGAGGAGCCGACAAAGGAAATGCTGCCGCGCAGCGTTTGGGTTGTTGAGGTAGAGAAAGGCGCCCCTGCCGAAAAGGCCGGCATTGAAGCAAACGACCTGATCATCGAAATCGACGGTGAGCGCGTGTATACCAGCACCGAGCTGCAAAAGATCATTCGCGGCCATGCCGATGGCGAAACGGTTTCCATCACCGTCTACCGCATCCCGAACCTGACGCAGATCCGCGTGGATGAGGACATCCCCGAAGGCGAATACCTCACCTTTGACGTGGAAGTCAGCGTAAACTAACGTTTTTCTTCTTTCCGAGCGGCCGTCCATGGACGGCCGCTTTTGCTGCATGTTTACCGCAAAACAAGAAAAAACGCTCCCGGCATTGACAAACCCTTTCCGTCAAGCGTATCCTGATGCAATCCTTGCAAAACAAATGAGGCAATGCCATGGCAAAAAAACAATCGTCCCGCTGGCTCGCGCTGCGCGCCGCATTCCCCTACACCCTGCCCATCTTCGCAGGCTTTTGGTTTCTGGGCCTCACCTACGGCGTCTACATGAACGCCAGCGGGTTCCCTTTCTGGTATCCCGCGCTCATGAGCCTGACCATCTTTGCTGGTTCAATGGAGTTTGTGGCCGTCAATTTGCTGCTCGGCCCCTTCCGCCCGGCACAGGCGTTTGTGATGACGCTGCTCGTCAATGCGCGCCATCTCTTTTACGGCATTTCCATGCTGGAGCGCTACAAAGGCACGGGCCTGAAAAAGATTTATCTTATCTTTGGCCTTTGCGACGAAACGTTCTCCATTAACTACAGCGCGCAGCCTCCCGAAGGAGTGGACCGCGGGCAGTTCATGTTTTTCGTTACGCTGCTCAACCATATTTACTGGTTCCTGGGCGCGGCGCTTGGCGGCATTTGCGGCTCTTTCATTCATTTCAGCACGGAAGGCATCGGCTTTGTAATGACGGCGATGTTCTTGGTTATTTTCCTTGAACAGTGGAAAGCGCAAAAACGCAGGGCCAATATGCTGTTGGGCCTTGCGCTCCCCGCGCTGTGCCTCGCCCTATGGGGGCCGGATAGCTTTATGCTTCCGGCCATGGCGGCCGTGTTGTTGGCACTGCTGCTCTTGAAAAAGCCGCTGGAGAAAGGGGGCGAAGGCGCATGACGCCCGCGCAACAGCTTGCCACCATCGGCGTGATTATCGTTGGAACGATGCTAACGCGCTTTTTGCCTTTTTTGTTTTTCCCGCCGGGAAAGCCCACGCCGCGCTGCATCCGCTATCTGGGGCGGGTGCTCCCGGGCGCGACGTTCGGCCTGCTCGTCGTCTATTCGCTAAAAGACGTAACAATTTTCAGCGGTAGCCATGGGCTGCCGGAGCTGATCGCCTGTGCCGTGGTTGTCGCGCTGCATCTGTGGCGGCGGCAGATGCTCCTCTCCATCGCAGGCGGTGCCCTGTGCTACATGGCGCTGGTACAGTTCGTCTTTTAATCGCGCAGGCGGCGCGGCTTCTCTTTTTTCTCGCCCGGCTCACGCAGCAAGCGCCATTCCGTAAGCATGAACGTCGTAAAGCAGGCCACGGGGCCGATGAAGTCGCTCACCGGCTCGGCCAGGAACACGCCGTGCGCGCCAAGCCCCATGCCCGGCAGGATGAGCGCCAGCGGAGCGACGATCAGCGTTTTTCGCAGGATGGAAAACAGCGTCGCTTTCTTGGCGCGTCCCAGCGCCACAAACCCGCGCTGCCCGGCCATCTGCAAGCTCATGAACATAAACAGCGCAAAATAAATGCGGCAGCAGGGAATCCCCGCGGCGATGAGCGCCTCGTCGCTTGTAAAAATGCGCATCAGCGCGCCCGGCAGCAGCTCCGCCGCCGCCCAGACGCTCGTGGCAAACGCGACGCAAACCGTCAGCGTAAAGAGAATCGCCTGGCGCACCCGCCGGTACAACCCTGCGCCGTAGTTATAGCCAATCACGGGCATCGAGCCTTGGGAAAAGCCGCTCATGGGCAAATAGAGCACCTGGCGCAGCGAGGAAATCACCGTCATTACGCCCACATAGACATCCCCGCCAAAGCGCTGCAGCTGCGCATTGCAGACGATAGAGACTAGGCTGTCGTTAACGTTCATGATGAAGCTGGCAAAGCCCAGGCCAAGCATGCTGCGCATGAGCGAGAAATCCGGCCGCATGTCGCGCCGTTCCACCTTGAGCATGCAGTGCTTCCCCGTCAAAAAGCGCATCACCCACAGCGCTGAGACGGCCTGGGAAAGCACGGTTGCAAGCGCCGCACCCCTAACGCCCATCCCAAAGGTGAAGATAAAGATCGGATCCAGCACAATATTGAGCACGGCGCCAATGAGCACGGTAAACATACCCGTGCGCGCATAGCCCTGCGCGTTGATATAGCTGTTCATGCCAAGGGTAATGAGAACGAACGGGCTGCCCAGGACATAAACCGTTAGGTATTCGTTGGCGCTTGCAAACGTGTCAACGCTTGCGCCGAACCAATACAGTGCCTGCCCTTTGAGCAGCAGCGTCACCACCGTGATCGCAATGCTAAAGGCAACCAGCAGCACCAGCGCATTCCCCTGGATGCGCTTTGCCTTTGCGTAGTCCCCTTCCCCGCGGGCGATGGACAAAAGCGGTGCGCCGCCCATCCCGCCCAGCTGTGCAAACGCGGAGATAATCATCACAAACGGGAAACATACGCCGACACCCGTCAACGCCAAGCTGCCCATGCCGGGGATGCGGGCGATGTAGATGCGGTCCACCACGTTATAAAGTGCATTGACGATTTCCGCGCCAATCAATGGCAGCGCCAGGCGCGTAATCGTCTTAGGCACACTTCCTTGAGAAAAATCATTACCGGCAATCGTACTCATAAGGTTATTGTATCACCCTTTCGCGGCTTGGCAAGCGAAAAAACAAGCGGCTTTCTCGCAGAGATAGGCAAGCTTGACAAAATTAATTAATTTTTCTTAAAAGGGGGTTGCCCCGCGCACGCTATTGTGCTATATTGCGCCCATGGATGGTAATCCCAAGGAGGAAACGAATGGCTCTTCGAAAATGTCCGCGCTGCGAACTGAATTACATTCTTGACGACGGTGATCTGTGCACCGTCTGCCGTGAGGAAGTGCGCGGCTCGCGCAGCCGCGACGATGCGGTCGTCATGTGCTCCGTTTGCGGAGAGGAACCGGCGCTTCCCGGCGAAGATGTCTGCAAGCACTGCCTGGCCGACCTGCGCTACATCCAGCTGCTCTCCACCGACGAAGAGGACGGCGGCGATGTGGATACCGGCGGCGTCGACGTTGCCCCCATCAGCGAGATGGATGAAATCGAATCCGTCAAGCGCACGCATGGTGGTGTTTCCCTCGACGACGATGAGGAAGAGGACGAAGACGGCGAAGATACCGATGTGGATATTCCCGATGATATCCCGCTGGATGAGCCGCCGCTTGCCGATCTGGAAGACCTGGAAGATGTTGCCGCTCTGGAAGACCTAGACGACGAAGGTCCCCTGGAAAACGACGGCGAATAGCCCGCTACCAAAGACGCATCACCTTTTTTCGCCCGCTGTACGCGGCGGGCTTTTTTGCGCTTTGTCTTTGCCCGCCTCGGCGGGCTTTTTTGTCTTTATGGTTGCTCGCCTTCCGCGCGTAGCCGCGCAAGCGCCTCTTGCCGGGAAAGGGCGGGCGCTTCGCGCACAGCGGCGCGGCTGCTCTGCGCGTCATAGCCGCAAACGGCGGCAAACGCGCACTGCGCGCAGGAAAGGCGCGTCCCCACGCGCGCCGGGCGCGGCGTTGCCTCCCCGGCCTCAATGTCTGCTGCAATTTCGGCCGCTAAGCGTTTCGCCTGGCGCAGCAGGCCTCGCATTTCGCTTTCGTTCAGCCCTGCCCCTTTGCGCATCGACCCATCCTTGTTCAATAGCGCGCTGCGGTCCTCCGACGCTTCGACAACCTGTTGATCCGCCAGCAACACGCCTTTAAGGCGCATCTGGGCGCCAATTTTCTCCTCAATTTCCTCTTCCTTGCGGCTGTCCGTCTGGGCAAGCGGATCAGCAAAGCGGCCGTAGCAGGCTGCCGCAGGCTTGGTGCCGGGATATGCTTCTGCCGCAGCTGCAAGGTAAAGCGGCAGCTGTAGCTGAAGCCCCATCGCAGCCTGCGAAAAATCAAACGCCATGGCACCCGTCTTGTAATCCACCACGCGCAGATACTGCGTGCCATCCTCTGCCTGGAAGCGGTCAAGCCGGTCAATCTTGCCGCCCAGGCGCCACGCTTTTCCAGCAGAGCGCTGCACAAGCAGCGGTGCAAGGCGTTCCCCTTCGCCAAAGCGCGCCTCCACGGCAATCGTGCGGAACGCGCTGGCCGCCATCTGGCGCGCATACGTCCACGCCGTGCGCCGCGCGGCGCGGCAGAGCGCCTCTGCCTGGGCGCGCGAGGCGGCCGTCGCCCCCAGCGGCCCTTCCTCCCACTCAGCGCGCACGGGCGCAAGGGCCTCGTCCATCAATGCATCGCTCTGCTGGCGCGTCACGTTGGGCCATGTGCCATGGCGCAGCGCCAACTGTGCGTAGCGCTCCATCGCCCTGTGGCAAAACACGCCCGTATCGCGCCGGTCCACGGCGAACTCCTCGCGCTCCTGCAATGCCAGGCCGTACTGCGCAAAATGGCGAAACGGACAGCGCGCAAATGCCTCCAACCGGCTAGCGCTTAACTGCGTAAAGCGGTAGAGCGCGTGCACCGTCTCCCGGGAAAGCGGTGGCATCTCCCGCGGCGCACGCAGCGCATACAGCACCTGCCGCGCGCCGGGCGCCGTCTGTTCACTAGAAAGCAGGCACCGTGCGGCGGTCAACGTGCCCTCCGCCATCTCGCCCGAGGCAAACGCCACGCGCAGCGCGGGGCCCAGCGCATCCAGCGCCGGCCCAGCGGCATACCACGCATCTATGCGCCGTTTTCCGTCCCCTTCGCTCAGGCCTGGGAAGAGCCTCCGCAGCAGTTTGAGCCACGCCGACGGCCGCTGTGGCGAACCGTCCGACGCCGTCAGGGCGTAGCTGACCGAAAGCGACTGCGACGGCGCGCACAGCACATCCAGCAGATTCATCTGCCGCAGGCACAGCAACGCATCGCCGCGCAAGGCAAGGCCATCCGCGCCCGTCGCCTCCAAAACGCGCTCCGCCTCCTCGTCGGAAAAAAGCCCCTGCTCCGCCGGGCGCAATATGCCGTCTTGCATGCCCATTAAAAAAACTGCTCGCACCTTGGCGCCCAACTTGATATGCCCCAGCAGGCCGCAATGGACGGCGCCCGGAAGCTCTGGCAGCGCCCCAAGCTCCGCCGCCGAAAGCCCCGCCTCCAGCACGCGCGGCGCATCCTTCATCGCAAGGCGCGCCCCGCGCAGCAGCGCGCAAAGCTGGTCAAGCGTCTCCATCGTTAACCGCCACGCCTGCGCGCAATCCGCCGCCTGTTCATGCATGCCGCGCGCCGCAAACGACGCTTCCCATTCTTCCAGCGCTGCATACGCCTGCGCATCTTCCAGCCAGCGGTAGAGCGCGCCGACGGATTCCTCCGCCGTATGCGCATCACGCAGCCCCGTGCGCAGCCGCACGAGCGGTTCCACCAACCGCACGCGTGCGCTCTCAACCTGCGGGTCTTCCGCCTCCTTCTCCCACTGTGCACCCCGCAACCCTTTGGCCCGCGCATAGTTTTCCAGCGCATCGCACGCGTCGCCGGAAACACCCACAAGCCCGCTTTTGATCAGATCGGCCATATCGTCCGGACGGAACCCTTCGCACGCGCAGCGCACGCTGAGCAGCAACGCGCGCGGCAAGGGATGGGACAGCGCCGGGCGTTTCTCGTCGAGGTGGAAAGGGACGCCCGCCCGGGAAAGCGCCCGCGCCAGCGGGCCTGCGCACTGGCCGGCATCGCCAAAGACGACGGCCAGCTCCTCCAGCGGCGCACCGTCAAGCGCGAGCGAGCGAACGCTTTGCGCAATGCGCGCGGCCTCGTCGCTGGGGTCCGCCGCAGCCGTCAGGCGGATGCACGCGCATTCTCCGGCATAGGGAGGCGCTTGCGGCGCAAACAAGGAGCGCTGCAGGTACGCAAGCGCCGGCGCGGCGCCGCCGTCCTCGCGCACGATTTCCCTGCGCCAGAGCATACCCTGGGCGTCCAGATAGCGGGCAAAGCGGGCAAGCGTATCGCGCGCAGGCTGAAAGACAGTGCCATCGGGCGCATCTTCCGCCTCCCAGGCAAGCGCAAAGCGGACGCTCTCGCTCAAGCGTGCCAGCTCTGCCACCAGGCGCATCAGCTGCGGCGTCACCAGGTCAAACCCATAGCACCAAACGCGCGCCCCTTGCGCAAAGCCGCTCGCCAACAGGCGCTCACAAACCGCCTCGCGCACGTCCTCCGCATCCAGAAAATTGCCGGAAAGGGAAGCTTCATACGCCGAAAACACCGTTGCAAGATCCGCAAGCTTCGCGCCAAGCGAATCCCCCTCGCCCAGCGCCGCCGCAGCCTGGCGTACCTCCTGCGGCGAGAGGCGGGCCTGCTTAAACGCTGCGACAGCCGTCCCAACGCGCTCGCGAAAGCCGCGGCGCCCGGCGGCTGATTGATAGTATTTTAGCGGCGCAGACGCGTGCCGCAATGCCGCCTCCAGCGCCATGGCGCGGCCGCGGCCGTCCAGGCGCGTCCCTTCCGGCGCTCCGGCGCGCAGGAAAACAAGCCGCGCCAGGCTCTCCGGCGAGAGCACCTGCACGCGGATAAGCCCCGGCAAATTTAGCCCATCGACTAGATCCAGCTCTGCCTGAAGCGTATACTGCGCTGGCGTGAGCAGCAAGATCTTTTCCGCCCCGGCCCGTAAAGCCTCTGCGATTTCACACTCAATGCGTGGCCATAGGCTCCGGCTTCTGCCACAGAGCACCGTCAACATTGCGCCTTCCTCCTGCCTTGCCGGAAATTTCTCCCGCCTTGCAATCTCTCCCGAAAGCGGCTATAATGGGACAAATCGGTCTTTATGGGAGAGCACGCGCATGCGCAAACAATTCTTTCTTTCCATCCTGCTTTGCTGCGCACTCCTGCCAGCCATCGTGCAGGCGGAAGCGCGAATCGCCTCGGAGATGCTCGTCTTTCACGATGCCGTCTACGCCTGCTACACGGGGGCGGACCTAGGCGGAACGGTAAAGAAAATGAGCGCCAAAGCGCGGTTTTTCGGCGGCGGCGCATGCGCGTTGATCGCCACGTCCAACTATCCTGACAGCGTGGGCAGTATCACTGCCCGTGCTATTCATGTTGTCTTTGATGCGCGTGGCTATTTCCTGGGATTTTGCGAGGACGGAACTGTAACGGACGTAAAAACGGGCGAATATACGCTCGATTTAACCGGGGAAAAAGAATACAGCTTCGGCTGGTCGATCTCCGGCGATACCATCACGCTAACGCTTCCCACGGGCAAAACGGTCAAATACAAAAACGACCGCGTCAAGGAATATGGCGGCCGCTACGCCGTCTGGGAGCATTACCTGACGCCGGAGGACAGGCTGCTGGGCACCGGCCCCGCCTTTACATCCATCAGCGGCACGGGGGAAACGTCGCTACAGGACGACTTTGCCCGTCCGGACGGCGCACTGGACAGCGCACCGACAGGGCAGGCGTATATTTGCTTTGCCAACTAGGCGCGCTGGCGGTACGGCCTTCATTCCTCTTTGCTTTTGTTGTATTCTTTATAATACTTGATGCAGTAGTCGATCACAAGCGAAGCGCCGACGGCTGCAAAGACGACTGCCGCAAGCCACATCACCCATGCGGGCCCCTCCTGATCCTGCGGGGCAGTGTTGAGCAGGCCCTTGATAATGTCGTACGCAAGATAGCACAAATACCCGCCCGCAAGCGCACGGAACAGGCCGGATGATTTCTCCCTCCGCACCTGGGATGCTTTTTGCACCTCCTCTGGCGTCATACCCTCTTTCAACCCGTTGTCAATATCGCCTCTCATGTCCATCCTCCGTACGCCCGGCCGCCCCCCGGCGTTTGTTTTGTTAAACCTTATCATGGAATACACCGTTTGTCAAACCGTCCTGCAAATGGCAGGAAATTGTGCTTTCTGGGCAGAATAAACTGGCGAAAGTAAACAGCAAGGAGGCGCTATATAATATGAAAGAATTAGATTACTTTAAACAAGCAGAGCAAATCATGGAAAGGCTCGCCCATGGCGGGGTGTTTTTAACCGTGGGGGGCGAGCGTCCCAACACAATGACGATTGGCTGGGGCGCGGTCAGCTATGTTTGGAATAAGCCCGTTTTCTTGGCGCTCGTGCGCCCGCAGCGCTTCACCCATGCGCTGCTGGAAAAGGCCGACTCGTTCACCGTCAGCGTCCCCACGCTCCATCCCCTGCGCGAGGCGCTCGCCTATGCCGGTTCCGTCAGCGGACGGGATGAAAACAAGTTTGACGGCCACGGCTTGACGGCTGTGCCGGCGCTGAAGGTGCCCGCCCCCATTGTGGCCGAGTGCGGGCTCCACCTGGAATGCAAAATCCTCCTGCGCCAGCCCATGACCGCCGCGCAAATGGATGGGCAGCTTGCCGCCTCCGTCTATCCCGCCGCGGATTTTCACGAAATGTACTTTGGCCAGGTGCTTGCCTGCTATACCACGGACGAATAAAGCAAAAACGCGCAAGCGCCCCCGGCAATGCCGGGGGCGCCGTTTGTTTCTATCCTCCGCTCAGGCCAGCCCTTCGCAGACCTTGGCAAGGTGCTTCATATCGTAGAGCGTAATGCTGCCGTACGGGGCGTTAAGCATGCGCTCCACCGTATGGCGGTAAAGTTCAAGCTTGGCATAGATGTCCGACAGCTTCGACGGCGGGTCACCAGGGCCGGCAAGGATCTCTGCCGCTTCGTCGGTAAACTGTGCGCTCAGGCGCAAGATGAGCGAACCGGCCAGCGACGGACGCGGCAGCGTAAAACAGCCCGTCTGCACGCCCTCGGCGATGATTTCGTCCATGGCAGGCTTGAGCAGCGTCAGCGTGCGCTGCTTGAGCTTTTCGCGCATCAATGCGCCATCCTCCCGCCACGCCACGCGCAGCAGCAGGCTGATGTAATCCAGCGCGTCTGCCTGCAAAAAACCGCCGCTTGACAAAAGCGCGTTAAGCTCCGCCGGCGGGTCGCCGCGCACGCTATCGGCCGCCTCACGGGCAACGCGCGCGCTCTCCTCGGCGCGCTGCTGGCAGATAGCGTCGAGCAAATCGAGCTTGGATTCAAAATGATGGTAAAAGCCGCCTTTGGAAATCCCGATTTCATCAAGGATATCCTGCACGGAGGTCTGTTCGTATCCGTTTGCGTAGAACAGCGCTTCCGCCACGCGCAGGATCTGCTCCCGGCGGGCCTCGCCTTTTTTCATGGCTGTCCCTCCCCGCGCAACCTGGTCATGGCTCATTATAGCACAGGGCGTCAAAGCATGAAAATGGTTTTTTTTAGATTCGTGCAATGCGCCAAAAAGTGCGCGGCGGAAAGCGTAAACCGCCAATCCGCCGCGCGGGGTTTCTTTACTCCATCGTCACAAACGACTGCATCACATATCCTTCCAGCTCTGCCGTCTTCATTTTGACCCAGCCGTCCTCCGTCACGCCCTGCACGATCATCTGCTGGCCGTTCCTGAGCACGCCCAGGATCTTCGTCTCCGTGCTCGGCCCTTCGCGGACGTTCAGCGTCGAGTCCACGCCCGCCACGTTCACCGTCGCGTAGGATTCCCCTTCGGCCAGCGGCGGCAGCGGCGCGGGCGTTGGCGCAGGCGTGGGGCGCGGCGCGGCATATCCAAGGCTTTCCGCCAGCGCGTGCGCCTTCGTCAGCCCCGGATCCTCCCAATTCAGCGTCACCCAGGTCAGCCCAGGATAATAAAACGCCAGGATCTCCTCGCACGTCATCTCGTAGACGCCGGCCATCCGCTGCGCGCCGCGCTGGCTCATGCCGACGCCGTGGCCATAGCGCCGCGAGGTGATTTCAAACCCGCCCTCAACTTGCTCCACCGTCACCAGCTCATATTTGGAGCTGTTCAGCGCGATATCGAGCGCCCCGCGCACCTGGTCGTAAAAGTCCAAATCGAGCGTCAACGGCTCTTCAAGCGTTTCCGGCTCGCCCAGCTGCTGTACGCCGGCCGTCGCCTGGCCGGTAAAATGGCGCACGCTGGCGCGCAGCGTAAAGCGGATTGTGCCGTATTGGCGGCTCTCGCCGCCATAAATCGGATTGACCGCCTCCACGTTGAGCACCTCGCTCAGCCCTACGGCCTCGCCCTCCATCAGCTCGCCCCTGCGGTAAAGCTCCTCACCGGCGAGCTGCACCAGCATACCGTAGAGCGTCTCGTTCATCTGCATCGCATCGGTAGGGATCGTGGCAGAGCGGGAAAGGCTTTCGGGGTTTTCCAGATCGTATGGGTCGTCGCGGATGGTCAAATAGCCGTAATCGCCATCGCCCCACACGTCCGTCGCCAGCGCCGTCTGCCCACCGTTGGAGGCGGAATAGAAGCATTCGGCGTATTCGCCGTTATGCATCCCCACCAGCCCGCGCGTCTCGTCCACCGCCTGGATCGGCAGCTCAAAGCGCGCGTCTAGCCCCTTAAACACCTGGTCATCCGTCGTATCGCTGACGTCGTAATCCTTGTCCGCGTTTTGCACGGTGCGCTGCATGACGTACGTGCGTGCCGTGACAGCCTGCGCCTTGAGCGCCTCCAGCGGGAAGGTGTCGCTCATCTCGTAGGGCACGACGCCGTAGAGATAATCCTCCACCTGCATTGTCACGATTACGCGCAGGGAACCGTCCGTGCGCAGGCCAAACGTCAAATCGCCGCAGTAAAGCGTGTCCTTCTCGCTTTCGTGGATATACGCGCCGCCCGCCTGACCGTCGTCGTCCAGGTGGCGCGTGAGCGTAAACCCGCCGCCCATGTCAATCGTCGCGCCGCCGACCTGAAGCGCAATGCTGCCGTCCTCCGCACCGAGCTTTATCTCCGTGCCGCGCTCAAAGCGAAAGCCGCGGTCTCCGTCCACCGTATAGACGCCGTCCAGCGTTAATCCCAACGCTTTGACCGCCCCAAGGGATTGCAGCCATACGCGCACCGTTCCGTCCACCGCCTGCTGCACGGTTTCCGCCGCGCCGCTACAGGCGACCGCAACCGTCAGCACAAAAACCAGCATGAAAGCCGCAAGTTTGCGCATGCGCATTCTCCTTCCCTTTCTTTAAAACTGCCGGCGGCAGCGCCGCGCGCCCGCAGCCTGTCCCCGCCGTTTGCTCCAGCATATGCGCCCGCGCGCGAAAACCTTCCCGCGCGCAATGGTGACAGCGCGATGCAAGTATAGCGGATTTCGCGAAAAAAGTACAGTATGCGCCAGAAGATGGCAACGCTTTGCGCCGCTTTTGCTTCCCACGAAAAAGCGGCGCAAGGCATGCCGCCCTGCGCCACCGCAGATCAATCCATCCCACGGGAATAGTTGGGAGCTTCTTTGGTGATGTAAATATCATGCGGATGGCTCTCGGCCAGCCCCGCGCCGGTGATGCGCACAAACTCGCTCGTGCGCTGCAACGTCTCGATGTCC
>DVLH01000028.1 GCA_018715585.1 Candidatus Aphodomonas merdavium | reverse complement strand
GGAGGTGGAGGTGGCGGTGCCGGGTATTATTACGCCGGGGCAAGCACAACACAAAAGTCATCCGGCGCGGGTTACCAGGGCGTTTGTTATATCCGCGTGCCTGCGTAAGACAAGGGCTGTCGTGATTTTCTAAAAAACAACGGGAGGAAAAACAGATGCGGTTTGCGGTGTTATCGCAGGATGAAAAATACGTGGAAAACGTGATTGTGGCGGACGCGTCGCAGCAGGAGGAGCTGGAAACGGCGCTGTCGCGCACGCTGCTGGATGCGGCCCCGCTCGGGCTGATCATTGGGGACTATTACAACGGGACGAACTGGACGCGGAACGTAGAGGGGGAACAGGTGGTGCTCCCGATTGCAACGCCCAGCGCGGATGTGGACGAAGCGCTGGCGATCCTTATGGGGGAGGTGCAGTAATATGGCGATGACGCAGGAGCAGCGTGAAAGGCTTTTGGCGCTGCGTGCGACGATGGATGCGAGCGTGGCGAACGCGGCGGAGGACACGGCGGCGCTGAACACGGTGGCGGATTTTGTGCGGCCGTGGAAACCCGGGTCTTATTCGGCTGGGGATGTGCGCATGTATGAAAACATCCCGTACAAGTGCGTACAGGCGCACGACAGCACGGAAAACCCTGACTGGTATCCGCCTGCTGTTCCCGCGCTGTGGATGCAGTATCACGGAACGAGCAGGGAAACGGCGCGGCCATGGGTCTCCCCTACCGGCGCGCACGATCAGTACCTTGCGGGCGAGTGGATGATTTATACCGACGGAGAAACATACGAATGTCTCAGCAATACCGTCTATGCGCCGGATGCGTATCCTGCCGCGTGGAGGAAGGGGGAATAAGCACTTTTTAAACAGGGAATCGACGTTGCAGATTTTGCACGGCTTGGCTTATAATAGTCTTATCAGAAATGAAAGGGCAAGGGGCTGATTCCATGATGTATCCGTTTTTAACGCTGGACGATGGAACTGAAATCGTCCATTCCGAACTGCTGGAGGATCATCGCGTGCGCGTGCACCTGGAAAGGCCGGATGCGAAGGATTGTTTCCATAGTGCGGATTGCTTTTTGCCCGGTTATGAATGGACCAACATTTCCGGCTTTGAAGAAAAGGATCTTCGCCGTTTTCAGGATGTATTGGAGTCCACGGCGCACCTTATTCTTCGCTTTGCCAAAGAAGGAGGCTTTGAAAATGCCTCAGGTCTTTAAGATCGGCTCTTATTGGGTATATTTCTGGGCGAACGAAAACGACCCACTGGAACCCGTACACGTACACGTATCCCAGGGTGAACCGGGCTCTGGGGCTACCAAGATTTGGATTACGCGCGCAGGGAAATGCATTCTTTGCCATAACAGGTCGCAAATCCCAGAACGGACACTTAAAAACATTATGGAGATTATTGAAGCGCGCGGCGCAGAGGTTCAAGAAAAATGGATAGCTTTCTTTGGCGAAGCGCGTTACTACTGCTAATGCGAGCAACAATATTTTCTCTACGAAGGAGAGGCTGCGGCCTCTCCTTTTTTGTAAAATTCGATCGGAGAGGAACGTGAAAGAATGGTCCAAACGGACATCGTGCGCGCAGCGGCGCTTGCAGAGGTGGGAAGCCCGTACCTCTACGGGGGCACGGGGCAGCCTTGCACGCCCGCATACCGGCGGGCGCGCATGGAGCAATACCCGGAGTACGCGGGGAAGATGGTTGCAAACTGCCCGGTGCTCTCCGGGAAGCAATCGTCGTGTGCCGGATGCAAGTACCAGGGGATGAACGCGTATGACTGCGCGCAGTGGAACCGAAGGATGCTGGAAAAGGTTGGCGTGATGCTCCCCAGCGGCGCGACAAACCAATGGAAGTCGGACGTGTGGACGGAGAAAGGGACGATTGCCACGCTGCCGCGCGGCACGATGTGCTGCGTCTATAAAGGGGACGGCAGCCGGATGAGCCATACAGGGCTGTACATGGGCGACGGCACGGTAACGGACGCGCGCGGGCACGACTACGGCGTACTGCATCAAACGCTGGAAGCATACGGCAAATGGACGCACTGGGCAATCCCCGCGGGGCTGGAAGATGTGCTTGGAGAGGATTTCCTATACCTGGCGGAGGTGGTGTGCAGCGGGTGGCTGAACATCCGTGAAGCGAAAAACAGCGCGGAATACATCGGCAAGGCATATCCTGGCACGCTGGTGCAGGTGTTAAACGATGATGACGCAGACTGGTGGCAGGTGCGCACGGCGAACGTGACGGGCTGGGTGCCGACGCACAAGGGAGAAAGAATATATTTAAAGCAAGCGGGCGAAATAGCCCCGCCCGAGGACGAAGAAACGGGGCCGGAAGAGCCCGGGACGGACGCGGCAGCGGCGGCATTTCAGGCGCTTGTCGTGGCGCATCCGACATTGAACATCCGCGCAAAGGCGGACGTGCGTGCGCAGCTTTTGGGGCGCGCCCAGGAAGGGGACGTGCTGGACGTGCTGGACGCGCAGGACGGAACCTGGTGGAAGGTGCGGGACGGCAGCCTGGAAGGGTATGCGATGACGGGAAAGGACGGCAAGGCGTATTTAAAGCGCATAGACGGCGAGCCGCAAGAGGCGACGTACACGGTGACGGTGCGTGGGATGACGGAGGCGGAAATGCAAAAGCTTGTGGCGGCATATCCCACGGCGGAAGCCGTACAGGAACAAAGCGCCGGTGCGGAAGGCGGTGGTAGCCTTTGACGACAGAAGAACTGACGAAAAAGGTGTTCGACCTGGACGAGCGCGTGGCGCGGCACACGGAGCAGATTAAGACGTGCTTTAACCAGATTACGGATATCAAGACGATGACGGAATGCGTGCACCGGTTGGCGACGTCGGTGGAGACGCTTGCGCTGGAACAAAAATCCACGAAGGAAAAGCTAGACGGCCTCAGCGAGGACGTGGAGGAGATCAAGAACAAGCCCGCAAGGCGGTGGGAGGGGCTGGTGGAAAAGGCGGTTGCTGCGCTCGTGGGCGGGCTGATCGTCTATGCGCTTTCCAAGATAGGATTGACGTGAGGAGGGAACAAGATGGTTGATTGGAAAAAGAAGCTGACATCGCGCAAGTTCTGGGCGGCGATTGCGTCGTTTGTGTCGATGCTGATCATCGCGCTGGGCGGGGCGGAGGAAACGGGAACGCAGATCACGGCGCTGATCATGGCCGGCGCGTCGGTTATCGCCTACATTGTGGGCGAAGGGTTGGCGGATGCGGCCGGGGCGCAGGAGGGTGGCGCGGAGAGCCGGCAGGGATGAAGCGCCTTGGCAGAACGCGGCAAAAGGGGCCGCCGGGCAGCCCAAGGAGGCGTAGGGGAACACCCGCGCCCGGCGCGCAATCGTTTAAAGGCCTGCGCGGCGGGCGTGCGCAAAGGGAGATTCGGCCTTTTTGCATCGCAAAAGGAGATAGGACCGGCAGCATAAACGCCGGACCAGGATGGCGGAACATCCTGGTCCGGCGCTTTTTTTGTTTCTTGGATAAGCCGCGCATTGGCTGCACAGGGGAGAGGAAAGGATATGGCGGAGAAACAGCGGCTATCGAGAATGCTTCACATCCAAGGCGCGTTAAGGACGGCGCCGTCGATGGCGGAGACGATGACGTCAAAGGAACTCCCCTTTACGGTGTCGGTTGCGCTGATGCGCCAGGCCGGTAAAAGCTTTGCCTGGTCCTTGACGGAGTAGGTGAGTGTGATGCACTCGGCATGCGCTATGTTATCTGCAAGCTCAGGGAGCCAGGATTGCTTTGCCGCATCGATTGCGTCTTGCAGCGCATCCTTGGCAGGAAGGAGGGTGGCGGTAGAAAGCGCTTCGCCCTGGCGGAAAGGCGCGGTAATGCTCGCAGAGCGCACGCCGTCCTTGTTGACAAACAGCGATGCGGTGAAATATTCCTCACCGGCTTCGATGCCGTCGATGACGGCGGCATAGCGGAGGTAGTATCCTTCGTCCTGGTCGGTAAAGGGATCAAGCCATGGGTTGCAGTTGAGAAGCGCTCCCGAGGTGATTTGCTCGTTGCGCGCCTCGTTGAGGGCGTTGATTGCGGCGGCATCCGCGCCGTAGCGCCAGGTGCAGACGGCGTCCTCTACGCCAAGCTTTGTAAGCAGCGCCTGCGCCGCGCTTTCCGCCTGCTCCAGCGTTAACGTTGCCAGCTGCGGGACGGGGTTTTCCGCTCCGCCGCGGAAGCGGACGTCGCTTAGCAGATCGAAGATTTGCTGGGGCGTTTCGTTTCTGGGGAGCTCTTCAACATATTTTTCTCCGTTTTGTATTTCGTATTCGAAAGTTTCCGTTCCCTCATAGGCGTAGTACCACAGGTTTCCGGGATAGAGGAGCAAGCAATCTTCGTCGCGGAATGTGTAGCGGTTGTTTATGCCCTGCTCCTCCAACGTGGCGCCGCTTTGGTTGAACCACTCGGGCTGCACGGTACTGAGCCAATCCCTCGCTTCCACGGCGTATACGGTCGCCTGCCCGCTATCGCCTTCCGGCATATTCACGGGGACGGCGCTCGCGCCGGACGCGCTGCGATCCGGCTGCTCCTGCGGCTGCTGCGGCGTTTCGTTGATTTGCGGCGTCACAGCAAGCGTCCATACGGCCGTTTCCATGCGCTCCCGCTCGCCGTTTTGCGAGATGGAGAACAGCTGCAAATCAAGTGCGAGGGTGTAGCTTGACTGCCGGTCGATGCCGCCGTTATAGCCGTGGATCTCAAACGATGTGACGACGCTGCCGTCCTCCTGGATGTCGTCCCAGTAGCCGATGTCGCCCGACATCGTCCTTCCATTGAGCACATAGCCCTGTGGGACGCATGTGGCTAGCAGCAGCGTTTTCCCCTCCTGCTGCATGGCCTGCAGATAAGTGCGCTCGCCGCCAGGCATCAGGCTGTTCACGCCGTCTTGGTCCAGCGCGTCTTGAGAGAGCAGCAGCGCGTTTGCGCCCTCGTTGCATGCAGCTGTCACCGTCCCGTAAAGGATATGATCCGCCCAGATGACGTCCGAGAAAGTAAAGCGAACGTCGCCGAGAAGGTAGGACGCGTCTGTCTGGGCGATATCTCCCTGGCTGAGCCGGTCGCCGTATTCTGAACCGTAGCTTTGGGCAAAGCGCTCCGCCGTGCGCGGGTAAAGCGCTGCGGCCAGCGCGCCCAGCGCGGCGATGAGCAAAACGATCGCAAACACAAGCGCAAACGTGACTTTCTTTTTCACGGCTTTTCCTCCTTCCAGCGCGCTGACAAGATTTGCTTTCATGCGTTCGGTAACGTCCAGGCCGTCCAGGTTTTCGTCCAGACAGGCTTTGATGTCGCTGCGTTTTTTCATTCCTGTTCCCTCCCTTCCGGGCAATACCGCAGCAGTTCGTGCGCCTTTTTCAGCCGCCTATATACGGCTTGCCGGCTGATGCCGAGGATCTGCGCCGTTTCCTGTAAAGTCAGCTCCTGATAATAATACAAAAGCGTGGGGCGCTTAAATTTTTCCGGCAGCCGCAGCACATCGATAAACAGCTCGCGCGATTCCTGCGTGACGGGCTGCAAGCTTTGCGGCAGATCTTCGACTGCCTTTGTCAGGTCCACATAGCGGAACCATTTGCTGCGCTTATAATCGTGACAGGTGTTCATTGCAATTTTCATCAGCCAGGCTTTGACGGAGAACTCGCTCCGCTTTTCAAAGCGCGCCATGCTGTTCCATGCTTTTAAGAACGTGTCCTGCCAAGCGTCCTCCGCCAGGTCGCGGTCGGCTAAATACAGAAAACAGGTGCGAAAAACGGCCCTCCCGTAGATGGCGAACCATTGCTCAAAGACGCGCCTTTGCGTATCGCCCGGCGTGACAGCAGCGCTCATGGAGATCGCCTCCCTTCACCATACTAAACGGAATCCATTTATCGTTTGTAACGCTAAGGATGAAATTTTAAAGGGAAAAGGCGTGCGGTGGCATGAAATATTAAACCATAGCTTTCTTTTTGCTGCTTCATTATAGAAGTATCTGGCTTTGCGCGTAACAGAAAAAGATAAACTAAAAAGGAACAGACGGGCCGTTTTG
>DVLH01000244.1 GCA_018715585.1 Candidatus Aphodomonas merdavium | reverse complement strand
ATTTGAAAAATAGGATATAGGCCGGCCTGCCAGGCCACCGCTTCTGCCGCAACATCTTTTTCATTGTTGCTACCAACACAGCGGACTGGAGATAAAGGGATCGCTGTGCTGCCGGCGGCATCTCCCCTAGACCAGGCTGTGGATGCGCTTTTTTATAAATCGCTCCTCCTTCAAGTTGGGGGCCATCATGAAGAAGGCAACACTTTTTGTTCTTTGCAGGCGCATGCAACGCGCGGCATAATCCGAGAGCAGTTGCTTGCCCCAAGGCGGGCTACGCGAAGGATTCTCGGCTGTTTTCCATGTTCGCGTCGCGCCCTACATGCCATTTCCCTCCTATGCGCCTCACAGAGAACGGACCGGCTTGGAGTCTTAGCCGCTTCATAAGTGTTTTTCATACAAAAAGGAGCGGGTCGCTTGCGCGCGGCCGCCCCTTCTGCGCCCAGAATAGACGCCGGTTTAAATGACGCCATAGCCTCCGTCGATGATAATATCCGCACCGGTGGTATATCCGGCGCTTTTGCTGCAAAGCCAGAGGATTGCTCCGCAAAGCTCCTCCGGTTTTGCCATGCGGTGCATCGGGAAAAGCGGCTGCCAGGCAGCCAGCAGCTCCGGCTCGACAAACGCAGGGTCTGTCGCCATTGGGGTGGCGACATAGCCGGGGCTGATGCTGTTGACGCGAATATTCTTATCCACCAGCTCAATGGCAAGCGATTTGGTCATATGGATGACGCCGGCTTTCGAGGCGTTATACGCCGCCTGGCACTGCGGAATGTTGACGACATGGCCGGAAACGGAAGCAATGTTAATGATGCTGCCGGCAATGTTGCCGTCGATCATCGCGCGGGCAGCCTCCCGGCAGACGATATATTCCCCCGTGAGGTTGATTTCCAAACATTGGCGCCACTCTTCCACGCTCGCTTCAAAAATATCCTTGTGGTAGCAGACGCCTGCATTGTTGATAACAATGTCCAAATGGCCATAATGCTCGATGATCTGCGCAATGCCGCTGGCAACCTGCGCTTCATCCGTCACATCAGCGAGGATGTCCAACGCACGGCCACCTTCACCCTGAATGATTTTCACCGTTTCCGGAGCACCCGAGCGCGAGAAAATGGCAATATCCGCACCGCAGCGCGCCAGCTCTCGCGCAATCACCTGCCCAATTCCTCTGCCGCCGCCCGTCACAAGCGCAACCTTTCCCTCCAGGGTAAATAAATTTCTAATATAGTTTTCTATCATATGTGTCCCTCTCCTCTCGCCGTCGTTGCCGCACGTTTAAACGCAGTATAGCCAAGCCCTACGCCTTTGTCAACGTGTGCGCGCTACAAGCTGCTCTTTTCCCGGAAAGATGTTGTCAAACAGCGTATTTGTGCTATAATGGGTTTAATGTAATGTTACTACAAAGCTTCTCGTTTTGCACCCGTGTTCAGCGCTCTTCACCCATTTTATCCAACCAAAAAGGAGTGAAACGTGATGGTCAAGCTACCTCAACCCGCAACCCAGCCGACCATGTATTTCGTCGGCGTCACCACCGGCCAGTCTTCCATCATGAGGATTTTCCCCATCTGGGCCAAGGCGCTCGGCATCGACGCCTGTATCAAGGGCATCGATATTGCCCTGCACGCCCCGGCAGAGGACTACCGTCAGACGGTTTCCTTCATCAAAAACGACCCGCTCTCCCTGGGAGCGCTCGTGACGACGCACAAAATCGACATCTACAACGCCTGCAAGGACTTGTTTGAATACTTTGATCCCTATGCCCTCTCCTTCGGCGAGATCTCTTCCATTTCCAAAAAGGACGGCATGCTCTGCGGCCATGCGAAGGACCCAATCTCCGTCGGTCTGGCGCTGGATGCGTTTGTCCCTGCGGAACATTGGAAAAAATATCCCGCCGCGCAGGCGTGCGTTCTTGGCGCCGGCGGCAGCGCGCTTGCTGTAAGCGCCTATTTACAGCATGAAAAGCATGGTGATTGCGTCCCGGCGCGCATCAACATCAGCAACCGCTCCGTACCCCGCTTGGCAGAAGCCGTTCACCTGCTTGAAAAAAGCCGCGTCCCCATGAGCTACCACCTCTGCCCCAAGCCAGAGTGGAATGACCTGGTGGTAGAGTCCCTTCCGGAAGGGTCCATCGTCATCAACGCCACGGGCATGGGAAAGGACCGCCCCGGTTCCCCGCTGACGGATGCCTGCAAGTTCCCCATGCACGGTATCGTTTGGGAATTCAACTACCGCGGCACGCTGGAATTTATGCACCAGGCGGAGGCCCAGCAGCAGGAGCGGCATTTGCAAATCGAAGACGGGTGGACGTATTTCATCCACGGCTGGACGCAGGTCATCGCCGAAGTATTCCACATTGACATCACAGGCGAGCGCCTGGCGATGTGCGACCGGCTGGCGCGCTGAGCGCCGCGCGGCAGAGGGGGGACGGTTTTGCCGGTGCGCCCTTTCCCGGCAAGCTCCCGCTGAACGCCCGCGCGAAGGAGGAACGCAATGAAATATATCATCGCACATGACCTTGGAACTTCCGGCAACAAGGCGACGCTCTTTTCCCAGGAAGGCGAGCTCGTGGGCTCCACCGTCCACGCTTACGGATGCCATTATTTCAACGATAACTGGGCAGAACAGAACCCGGACGATTGGTGGAAGTCCATTTGCGATACGACGCGCGCGCTGCTTGCCCAAACGGGCGTCGACAAGCGCGATATCGCAGCCGTATCTTTCAGCGGCCAAATGATGGGCTGCCTTTGCGTGGACCGTGCGGGCGTCCCGCTGCGCCCCTCCATCATTTGGGCCGACCAACGTGCGCAAGCACAGCAAAACAAAATTGCCTCCCAGATCTCCATGGAGGACTACTATCACATCGTCGGCCACCGCAACGCCGCCAGCTATGGGCTGCAAAAGCTGATGTGGGTACGCGACAACGAGCCGGACGTCTATAAAGCCACCTACAAAACGCTCAACGCAAAGGACTACATTGTCCTAAAGCTGACGGGAAAATTCTTCACCGAGCCTTCCGACGCTTCTTCCAACGCCTGCGTTGATTTGCGGACGCTGCGCTGGTCGGAAAAGATCGTGGATCTTTCCGGCATCGACGCCGAAAAGCTGCCCGATATCGTCCCCTCGACGCATGTCGCGGGCGGCGTCACCAAGGAGGCGGCGCAGGCCACGGGCCTTGCGGAAGGGACGCCCGTCGTCATGGGAGGCGGCGATGGCGTCTGCGCAAACGTCGGAGCCGGTTCCGTTCGTCCCGGCAAAACGTTTAGCTATGTTGGCTCTTCCTCCTGGATTGCCTCCACGAGCGAAACCCCTGTGTTTGATCCGTTAATGCGCACGGTGACCTGGGCGCACATCGTACCGGGCATGTATGCCCCCAACGGCACGATGCAATCTGCCGGAGGCAGCTATGCATGGCTAAAAAATCAGGTATGCCGCTATGAGGCAGAAAAAGCCGCTCGGGAAGGCGTCAGCGCATACGACCTGATCAACCAGGAGATCGAGCAGAGCCCCATCGGCGCAAACGGCGTCATCTTCCTCCCCTATCTGCTGGGAGAGCGCGCCCCCCGTTGGAACCCGGATGCGAAAGCAGCTTTCCTTGGCTTAAAGATGGAAAACGAGCGCAAAGACCTGTTGCGCAGCGTCCTGGAAGGCGTAACGATGAACCTGGAAATCATCCTACAGATTCTACGCCAGCACATCGATATCCGTGAAATTCTCGTCATCGGCGGCGGCGCCAAGGGCGCCGTATGGCGGCAAATGATGGCGGACGTTTACAACGCGCGCATCAAAGTCCCTGTACTGTTGGAGGAGGCGACATCGATGGGCGCAGCCGTCACGGGCGGCGTCGGCGTAGGGCTTTTTAAGGATTTTGACGCCATCGATCGCTTTATTCACATCCAAACCGTGCATGAGCCTCAGCCGCAGGCGGTCGCGGCCTACGGCCCCGTAAAAGAGCTTTTTGAGCTGTGCTACCAATGCCTCCTACCCGTCTATCAAAGGATGAGCGGGAAATAAAAAACGCCCCGCCCGCCTTGTCAGTTCTTTGCGAGGCGGGTGGGGAGCGACGAAAATCATTTTCTTTTGTCTTTT
>DVLH01000243.1 GCA_018715585.1 Candidatus Aphodomonas merdavium | reverse complement strand
GCCGGACTTCCGGTCGATGGGCATGAACGAGATCCAAGCGCTCTGCGCCGAGGCAGAGCAGCAGGCGCGCGCGGAGGCGGAAGCGCTGTATGGCAATACGGATGGCGTGAATACGGATGCAATTGTCGCATTGATTGACACGCTTGAAACAAAGCTGGGCGCCTCCTATGCGCTGGAAGAAGAGCAAAAAGAGGTTTACGCTGGGATTTACTCCGAGCTTTATGACGCCGTTGCCGACTGGACGGATTTCGCCGGCCAGCTGGATGATGAGGCGCTGAGTGCGGCGCTTGTGGAGACGGTTCCTGCGCTTGGAGAGGAAGAAAACGCCTATTTGCTGCCTGCCTTCCTGGAGATGACGCGCACGCTGGCCGAACAGGAACAGGCGAAAGATGACGAAGAGATGACCGAACAGCTGCTGGCAGCGCTCAATGCTGCGGTGCAGGACTGGGCAGTTTATCAGGACGTGGCAGCAGATGACGAAGCGCTGTGGGCAGAGCTTGTAGCGCTTGTGCCGGACCTTTCGGAGGCGGAGGCCTTGCGCGAGGATCTGCTCGCGCTGGTGCACGATCAAATCGAAACCGTTGCTGCGGGCGGTACGATTGTGACCGAGCAGGTGGAAGAGACGGAAGCGATTGAGGAGACAGATCTAGGCGTAGATTATACGTATTTTGTCCAGTCCCCGGCCGTGCAGGAGCTCTACGCCGAGGCGGACGCTGAATATCAATCGCTGTGGGCGGAGCTGCTCGTTGTCATTCCGGATTTGGACAACCTTGACGCCAAGATGCAATCTACCATTCAGGATGAAATCGAGGCGATTGTAAACACAGCGAGCATGGATTTCTCTACCCGCTACGCTATGTATATCGAGGAGAGGGCGGATTCCATCCTTGAAGGTAGCGATGCGCTGCGGATTAAGCTTGCCGCGAACGCGGAAAAAATGCTGATTGCGGCCATCGCCGTTGCGTTGCTGGCATTCACCTATACTTTCTGGAGCCAACTCGTTGGGAAGATGGGCGTGCCGCGCACGATCATCCTGTTGTTCTTCATCTATCTGTGCCTGTGTGCCCAGCTGTATTCCATCGACGTGCCGTTGATGCTCGGCTACGTGCTCGAGCGTGTGGGCATGTATGGCGTGCTGGTGCTGGCAATGCTGCCCGGCATCCAGTGCGGCATCGGGCTGAACATGGGCATGACGATCGGCTGCATTGCCGGCTTGCTTTCGACGGTTATCTCGTTGCAATACAATATGACAGGCGTGGCGGCGCTGGTATTTTCGTGCGTGGGCGGCATTTTGATTGCTATCCCGCTGGGCTGGGCGTATTCGTTGCTGCTCAACCGCATGAAAGGCAGCGAAATGACGATTTCCACCTATGTGGGTTTCTCGTTCGTCTCGCTGATGTGCATCGGCTGGATGCTATTGCCGTTTACAAATACGAAGATCATTTGGCTCTTGAGCGGCAAAGGGCTGCGCGTGACGCACAGCCTGCTGGGGAGCTTTGGGCACCTGCTGGACGAGTTCCTGGAGTTTGAGCTTTTCGGTGCGACGATTCCCACGGGCCTGTTGCTCTTCTTCCTGCTGTGCTGCTTTGTGGTATGGCTGTTTAGCCGCACTAAGACAGGCATTGCCATGAGTGCCGCTGGCGCCAACCCGCGCTTTGCTGAGGCGAGCGGGATTAACGTTAACACCATGCGCACCATTGGTACGATTCTTTCCACCGTGATTGCCGCTGTCGGCATTGTCATCTACTCGCAGGCGTTTGGCTATGCGCAGCTATACACGGCGCCGCGTCAGCTGGGATTTATTGCCGCTTCCGCAATCCTCATTGGAGGTGCGACGGTGAGCAAGGCAAAGGTGAGCCATGTAATCATCGGCGTATTCCTTTTCGAGGGCGTTTTGGCGCTCGGTCCACAAATTGCCAATGAGGTTGTTGCAGGCGGCGGCCTGTCCGAGGTCATGCGCATCATGATCTCCAACGGTATCATCCTCTATGCGCTGACGCAGTCGGGAGGTGCAGCTCGTGAATAACAAAACGCAGGACTTTAAAAAGCTTCTGGTAAACAACCTGAAAAAATACGCGGTGACGTATCTGTTCCTTGCCATCAGCGTGTTCTTTATCATCGTCTCCGGGCTGGATATGAACTACATTTGTAGCCAGCTGCTTCTGCGGCTCAACCGCAATGCGTTTATTGTTCTGGCGTTGATCATCCCTATCATCGCAGGGATGGGCATCAACTTCGCCATTACCATTGGCGCAATGGCGGCGCAAATCGGTCTGCTGCTGACGATCAACTGGCGGATCACGGGCGTGCTGGGCATCCTTACGGCTGCGGGTGTGACGCTGCCGCTGGCGATGTTCTTTGGCTTCCTCATTGGCAAGCTGCTCAACAAAATGAAGGGCCAGGAAACAATCGGCTCGCTGATCCTCGGCTATTTTGCAAACGGCGCCTACCAGCTGTTGTTCTTGTTCATCTTTGGAACGGTAATCCCGCTCAATGACAACGTGACGATTGTGGGCGCAAGCGGAGTCCAGAATACGCTGAACCTTACCGGCGATACGAAGCTTTACACGGCCGTGGATGGCATCGTGCAAATCCCCTTTTTGGTGACGCTGTATGTTGTCTGTGCGTTGTTTGCCGTGTGGGCGGTTATCCAGTACGCACGCAAGAAGATTACTATCAAGCGCTTCGGCGTGCTGTTGGCGCTTGCAATTGTGGTTGCCGGCGTGTTTGCCCTTCCGGCGGTTACGAAAGTGTTTAACCCGGAAGCGGGCAGGCCCATCACCATTCCGTTGGTTACATGGATTTTCGTGTTGTTGCTATGCGCGTTTAATACGTTCCTGATGCGCACACGCCTGGGCCAAAAGTTCCGCGCCGTCGGCCAGAGCCAGACGGTGGCCAATGCCTCGGGCATTAACGTAGACCGGGTGCGTATCATTGCTATTATGATTTCCACGGTGCTTGCCGGTTGGGGCCAGATTCTGTTTATGCAAAGCGAAGGCATCGGTACGTTCCAGACGTATGCGGCGCATGAGCAGGTCGGCCTGTATGCGGGCGCGGCCATCCTTGTTGGCGGCGCGTCCATCGACAGAGCTACCAACATGCAGGCGCTCATCGGTACGTTCCTGTTCCACTCGTTGTTTATTACGGCGCAAAGCGCGGCGTCCAACCTCTTTGGCGATTCTGCCGTGGGCGAGTATTTCCGCGCGTTCCTTTCCTATGGCGTTATCGCGCTGGCGCTTGTCATCTATGCCTGGCGTGGTGCGCAGCAGCGCAAGGCGGACAGCCTTCGCGTTGTGGCCGAGCAGCAAGGAAAGACAGAAAAGAGCTGACGCAGCCCGACAAAAGGCGAACAGAGTGCCCCGTGCAAGAACTGCACGGGGCATTTTTTGACGGGAAAACCTTGCCTCGGTCGACGGCATCAAAATGCTACGCACGCCGGGGAAAGCATTTTTATGGCCGCAAGCTGGCTTGAACCTTTTTCAGCCCCTTGCCGTAATGCCGTAGTGTCTGGCGCGGGCCGTTGGCCACATGGCGCTAGGAGACCCGGCATAGGAAAGCGCGTGCATCGCTTTTAAAAAGCCGGGCTGAGAGGACGCGGGAAAATAGCGGGGAAAGAAATGCCATGCCTGTTTAAAGGCGGAAGAATTACAACCCGCTGTAAAGCATTTAAGCAGGATGGAGGTGGAAGGAGAAAATGGCAAAAGAACAGCAGGCAAGCTGTTACGCGCGGCGAGTGCAGCGCGCGAAAGGTTGTCAAAAGCGGAGCGGCTGTTCTATGCGCTGCATCGCTACAAGCAGCGGGGATGACGCCGGGGATACGCGCCCTGGCCAGATCCATAGCCGTTCTTGAAGAAATGGATGAAAAACCATTCCGCAAGAGCCGGAGAGATCCGTCGGGCCGTTTTTTGTTTGTGCTGCGCGTTTGAAAGGCTGCGGCTTCACCAAAGCAAGCAGTTGTAGGGGCTTCTGTTTTGAAAAGGATCTTTTTACTTTTCCGCCGCTGCGCAGAGCGGGAAATGAAGGAGCGGCCACAAGGGCAGCTCCAACTGGTTTTGCGGGGCCAAACCAACAAGCCTCCGCAAGGTTAAATGCGGCTCATTCTTGCGGCTGTACCTTGTAGATGCGCCGCCATTTCCCCGTGCGGTATTGCATGAAAGAGATCGCCCAGTTGACAAACCAGCCAACGGGAACAGCATACCAAACCATTTCGATGCCAAAGCGTGGGGCAAGTATGACAGCGAGCGCAACGCGCAATCCCAGGTTGACGAGGTTGGCAAGGGTGAACATTTTCATATCCCCAGCACCGCGTAAAAGCCCGTCCACGGCCATTTTAAAGCCGATCATGCTAAAGAACCATCCCATAAAGCGCAGGAGGTTGCGCCCCGTAGCGATGGAAACGGCGGAGGCATCGCTGGCAAGGAAAAAGGAAATGATGGGCCGGTTAAAGCATTGCAGCGCAATGCAAATGACGGCGCCAAAGAAAATGACCATCCAGTTGGTAGCATGATAACCTTCCACAACGCGCTCTTGCCGGCCGGCCCCAATGTTTTGCGCCGTGTAGGAGGAAAGCGCGTTGCCAAGGCCCGTCATGGGGACGATGCACAGCGATTCGATGCGCATGCCGGCGGAAAAGCCTGCGAGCGCCTGCGAACCGAACCCGTTGACGACCGATTGTACCAGCATCATCCCAATGGAGACGGTGGATTGTTGCAGGATGGAGGGGAGGGCAATTTTCCCCATTGTGAGGAACTCGGTGCCGTCAAAGCGCTTGCGCGGCTTGCCATGCAGGCGGCTGAGTAGGCGTAAGAAAACGAAAAACGACAGTACGGCAGAGAGCCCCTGTGCCAGCAACGTTGCCCATGCGACGCCCGTCACACCCATCCCCAGGCCGACGACCATGTACCAGTCCAGCACGATGTTGAGCAACGAGGAAAAGATCAAAAAAGCCAGCGGAATGCGGGATTTTCCCAGCGCGTTAAACATCGCTGAAAGAATGTTATACATAAACAGGAAAGGCAGGCCTAGGAAATAAATGTTAAGATAGTCCACAGCGTCCTGCAACACGTCGGAGGGCGTGTTAAGAGCGAGCATGATGGGTTCGCCAGCCAATAATCCTACACTTCCCAGCAACACGCTGACGGCCAGGAAGGAAAAGAGCGCCGTGTAAACCGATTGCTTCATTGCGGCATAGCGCTGGGCGCCGTAATAACGGCTGACAATGACGGATGCACCGATGCCGCCGCCCAGGGCGATGCAGATGAAAATGTTTGTAAGCGAGTAGGAGGCACCGACGGCAGCCAGGGCTTGCTCCCCCACAAAACGGCCTACGATCGCGGAATCGACCATTGTGTATGTCTGCTGAAACAGATTGCCGATGATGATGGGCAGCGCAAA
>DVLH01000242.1 GCA_018715585.1 Candidatus Aphodomonas merdavium | reverse complement strand
GCAAGTACTATTTGGTAACCGCTGCGCTACACCTCGGCGGAGGCATTGGCATTTTTGCAACGGTTGCGCTGATCCTGGCGGCTTTTTTGACTGCGATTTACGTTTTCACAGTGCTTGTGCCGGCGTGGTTCCTGCCGCTGGGCAGGAGCGAGGCGGCGCGGACGGCGCGCGACCCGGGCGTGGCGATGACGGTCTCGCTCGGCGTGCTGTGCGCGTTTGTGCTGGTAGCAAGTATCTGTGTGCAGCCGCTTGTGCGTTTCCTGTCGTCGATTGTCGCATAAGGCCCAAGGAAAGGGATAGAGAATGATTCTTCTGCTTGTTTTAGCTCCAATGGCGGCGGCGTGCCTGTTCCGCTTGGTTGGCGCTCGCAACGAAAAGCTGCGGGATGTGCTCATGCGCGCGTTTACGGGTTTGATGCTCGTGGGGACGGGTTATGTACTGTGGCGCGTGGCGAATGGGGAGGCAATCGCAGAACGGTATGCGGGCCTGTGCGGGCTGGGTTTCAACTTTGAGGCGGACGGCTTTCGGGCGCTGTATGCGTTTGTGGCGGCGCTGATGTGGTTTATGACGACGCTGCTGTCCGAAGAATATTTCCGCCATTATCACAACCGGGGAAGGTATTATTTCTTCCTGCTGCTGACGTTCGGCGGCGTGCTGGGCATGTTCTATTCGGACGACCTGTACACGGCGTTTGTATTTTTTGAGATCATGTCCATGGCGTCGTACCCGTGGGTGGCGCATGAGGAGACGCCGGAGGCGATGCGCGCTGCGGCGACGTACCTGGGCGTGGCCGTGCTGGGCGGCATGGTGACGCTGATGGGCCTTTTCATGGCCTATTACGAGCTGGGTTCGCTCTCCTTTGACGCGTTTCGTGCCGCCAGGGGCAACAGCGCGCTGGTGATCCCCTCCGTGCTGATCCTCTTTGGCTTTGGCGCGAAGGCTGGCATGTTCCCCATGCATATCTGGCTGCCCAAAGCGCACCCCGTCGCCCCGGCGCCGGCAAGCGCACTGCTGTCCGGCATGCTGACAAAGGCGGGGCTTTTCGGCGTGCTCGTGGTGAGCATGAACCTATACCTCGGCGATGTCACCTATGGCAGCGCGCTTTTGTGCTTCGGGCTTGTGACGATGCTGCTGGGCGCCGTGCTCGCGCTGTTTTCAACCAACCTCAAACGCACGCTGGCATGCTCGTCCATGTCGCAGATCGGCTATATCGTCACGGGCGTTTCGGCGGCGGTGCTGCTGGGCGAGCATGGAGCGCTGCCGGCTGCCGGCGCGTTGACGCACATGGTGAACCATTCGCTGCTGAAGCTGACGCTGTTTATGGCGGCGGGCGTTGTCTACATGAACATTCATGAGCTGGATCTGAACCGGATCCGCGGCTTTGGGCGGGGCAAAAAGCTGCTGCACTTCGCGTTCCTCATGGGCGCGGTGGGGCTGGCCGGCGTGCCGCTGTTTAACGTGTATATTTCCAAGACGATGATTCACGAAGGGCTTGTGGAATATATTGCGCTTTTGAAGGAGACGGGCGGTTCCTGGCTTCCCTATAAGGCGGGGGAATGGGTGTTCCTCTTCGCTGCGGGGATTACGACGGGCTATATGCTCAAGCTCTACATCTGCCTCTTTTGGCAGAAAAACACCGACAGCGCCGTGCAGGGCCGTTACGATGCGCTCAACGGCAAATATATGAACGCCCGCTCCGCGTTTGCGCTGACGGCGTCCGCGGCGCTGATTCCGCTGCTTGGCATTTTTGCCGGGCAGACCCAGATGGTGGCGGCAAGGCTGAGCGCGCCGTTTTTGTGCGTGCATCCCGTGGAAGACGTGGCGTTTTACAGCCTGACAAACCTCAAGGGCGGGGCGATCACGCTGGCGATCGGTACGCTGCTGTATTTGTTCGTGGTGCGCCGCTGGATGTATAACGAGAAAGCGGGGTATATCAACCGCTGGCCTGCGTGGCTGGACTTGGAGGAGCTCGTATACCGGCCGGTATGCTGCCGCCTGCTGCCGTGGTTGGGTGGGCTTGTGTTTACGCCGCTGGACCGGCTGATTTCCGGCCGGTTTGTATCCGGGTTCCTGGCAAACGTGTGCGTGACGGTCTTCCGTGCGTTTGATGAGCTGGTGGATAAAATCGTGCTGTTCCTGCGCGAGCTGCTGTTCATCAACCGCTCGGATATTCACCGCGAGCGCGGGCACAGCGTATTTATCTATGTCGCCTGTGCAATTGTGGACGGTATTTTTGCCGTGGCGAACTTTATTCGCCCCAATCCGCAGGGCAAGCGCTCCGTTTACGACATGCGCTACAGCAACCAGGTGATCAACTCCATTTCCTTTGGGCTGCTGCTGTGCGCCATGGGATTGCTGGTGGCGATTGCGTATGTGTTTGTGCGCATGGGGGCGCTTTAACGGAAGCCAAGGGCGGCCTTGGAACCGAAAACGGGAGGATTGAGCAAAACGATAGCGAAAAAAGCAAATCGCGTCGCGCGCGGCAACGGCTTGCGTGCGGCGCTTTTTGGCGGGGACGACGGGCGCGGATTGTGGGATGCGCTGGGGGAATGCAGACGGTATTTGCTTGCGTTTGTAAAATGGACGGCGGTGGGATTGCTGTCCGGCGCCGCTGCGGGCATAGCAGGCGCTGCGTTTCATTGGTGCATTGATGAGGTAACGGAGCTGCGAGCCGGCGAGCCGTGGGTGATATGGCTGTTGCCGGTGGGAGGCGTGTCCATTGCGCTGCTTTACCGGCTGGGCAAGACGGTGGGCGCCAACGAGGTGTTGGAGGCGGAGCGGGGCGACACGCCTTTGCCGTGGCTGACGGCGCCGCTTGTTTTTGCCGCGACGGTGCTCACGCAGCTCGTTGGCGGCTCCGCCGGAAAGGAAGGGGCGGCCATTCAGATGGGTGGCACGCTGGGCGCGCGCATAGGACGGTTGCTGCGCCTTAAACGGGAGGATCATCGCGTTGCGGTTATGGCGGGCGTTGCGGCAATGTTTGCGTCCGTGTTTGGCGTGCCGGTAACGGCAGCCGTGTTTGCCCTGGAAGTTGCAAGCGTGGGATCGATGTGCTATGCGGCGCTGGCGCCCTGCGCGGTGGCGTCCCTTGCGGCGGTCTATGTGGCCAATGGCCTGGGCGTAAAGCCGATGCACTTTGAGCCGGTGGCGTTCGGTGCGCTTTCCCCTGCGAATGCGTGTGCGGTGTTGGCGGTTGCATGCGGCTGTGCGCTGGTTAGCATCGCCTTTTGCCGGGCGCTGCATCAAGGCGTGCGCTGGGCGGCGCGGACCGTTAAGGATACGGCATGGCGCGCTGCCGCGGGCGGCACGGTACTGTTGGCAATGACGCTGCTGTGCGGGACACAAGCATATAACGGGACGGGCCTCGCGCTCGTTTACCGCGCGGTAAACGAAGGCGAAGCGGGCGCGCTTTCTTTCCTGATGAAACTGCTCTTTACGGTCGTAACGGTGAGCGCCGGTTTCCGCGGCGGGGAGATTGTGCCGTCGCTGAGCATTGGGGCGATGCTTGGCGTTACGATAGCGTCGTTGACAGGGTTTGACGCGCGCTTTTGCGCGGTGATCGGGGTTTTGAGCATGTTTTGCGCGATGGTAAACTGCCCGCTTGCCGCCATTGTAATGGGCGTAGAGCTGTTTGGCGCGCAAGGGATTGCCTATTATGCGTTGGCAAGCGCGGCGTGCTATCTGCTTTCGGGCTGCGGGGGGCTTTATCATGGGCAGTTGATTTTGCAGTCCAAATGTGAAGCCAAGGCAATCAACATCCACGCAAAGGCGTGAAAAATGTATCGTTGCGCGGCAGGCTGCCAAAAGAAGGCAGGCCTGCCGTGCTTTTTTTGTACAAAACAGCGCTCGGAAAAATGAAAAAGGCAAAAGAGCGGTGCGCTCCGGACCGTATGTGCGGTTAGCCGCCGGAAGGGATCGCTGCGCGGAAAGAAAAAACCCCGGCATTTGCCGGGGAACCATTTGCCGTCAGTCCAGCCCGGCGTCGCGCCGCAGCTTGCCAAGGCCACGTTCAAAATCCAGGCCGAAGCGCTGGTCAGCTCCCATGGCATAGGAACGCACAAGCGCATCATGTGTAAAGTCGGCGGCGATGCGGACACAGTCTGCCAGCGCGTTTCCGCATAGCAGCGCGCCAAGCACGGCGGAGGTAAAGACGTCGCCCGCCCCATGCCAGTTGCCGGGAATGCGCTCCGTTTCATAGAGAGAGAAAACGCCGTTTTGATCGAGCGTTGCGGCGCCAATCGTATTATCAGCCGTGCAAATGCCTGTGAGCGCGGCCATCTGTGGGCCGAGCGCACAAAGAGCCTCCAACATTTCGCGGGCCGACGCAGGCGTTACGCGGTCGCCCTGGAAAGGCCGGCCCAGCACAAGGCAAGCCTCGGTCATGTTCGGCGTGATCAGGTTGGCCATCGCGCATAGGGAGCGCATGCTGCGCACGTGTTCTTCCGTCAACACGCCATACAGCTTTCCGTTGTCGCCCAACACGGGATCGACAAGGCGCAGCGCTTGCGGGCCGACCCAGTCAAACACTTCGCGCACGATTTGCGCTTGTTCGGCAGTATCGAGCCAGCCGCTGTAGACGCTGTCGAAGTGAAGGCCGAGCGACTTCCAATGAGCGGAGAATTTGGCCATCTCTTCAGTCATTCCCAGCAAGGAAAAGCCGGTGATCCCGCCCGTGTGCGTGGACAGCACGGCCGTCGGCATGGCAACGGCTTCCGCGTTGAGCGCGGAGAGGATGGGGAGCGCTACGGTGAGGGAGCATTTGCCAAAGCCGGAAAGGTCATTGATGGCGATAACCCGCTTGGCGGGGGTAAGTTCGTTGTGCATTGTCAATTGCCTCCTGAAAAGAATAAGGATTGTGCGTTAAGAGGATAGCCAGGCGAGCGCATTTTCCGCCTGGCGGATGCCGTCCACGGCGGAGGAGAGAATGCCGCCCGCATAGCCGGCGCCTTCTCCAACAGGGAAAAGGCCGCGCAAGCCGGTGGATTGTCCGTTTGGGGCGCGCAGGATGCGCACGGGGGAGGAAGAGCGCGTCTCCACGCCGGTGAGCACTGCGTCGGGAAGGTCAAAACCGCGAATGCGGCATGCAAAAGCGCGGATGCCTTCGCGCAGCGATTCGCAGGCAAACGGGGGCAGGCAGGCGCGCAGGTCGGCAGGGACCACGCCGGGCAGGTAGGTGGCGCGCACGCTTCCCAAGGAAGAGCTTTCCCGCAAGGCGAGAAAATCTTCCATTCGCTGGGCGGGCGCATGGTAAGCGCCTCCGCCGCAGCGGAACGCCTCGCGCTCCCAACGCCGCTGAAACGCGACGCCGGCCAGCGGCCCCTCGCTGCCGAAATCCTCGGGCCGCACGTCTACGAGCAGGGCGGCGTTGGCGTTTTCCCCGTCGCGCGCAAAACGGCTCATGCCATTGGTGACGACGCCGCCCGGTTCAGAGGCGGCCGCCACGACTTCCCCGCCGGGACACATGCAAAACGAATAGACACCGCGCCCGTTTTGCAAATGCG
This sequence comes from Candidatus Aphodomonas merdavium, assembly GCA_018715585.1. GTDB lineage: Bacteria > Bacillota > Clostridia > Christensenellales > Aristaeellaceae > Aphodomonas > Aphodomonas merdavium. The sequence goes on along the minus strand of DVLH01000242.1, from coordinate 5,233 downwards.
TGCTCAAATGGTAATCGGCTGCGCCCAGCGCGGGATGGCCTGCAAACTGGCCGTATTGCGCGCGGTCAATCAGGCGCTGCGGATGCTCTGCGCGCACGCCGATGGAAAACGGCTTGGCGGCCATGGGGACGCCGCGCGAGAGCAGCATTTCAAACGTATCGCGCGCGCTGTGCCCGGCTGCAAGCAACAGCAGCTCGCAGGCGAACTCGTCCTCGGAGCCGTCCGCCGCGCGCGTGCGAACGGCGCGCAGCGCGCCGTCCTGCGCAACGAGATCAGACAGGCACGTCTGAAAGCGGATTTCGCCGCCAAGGCGCTTAATGCGCTCCCGGATAGCGACGACGGCGGCAGTCAGCCGGTCCGTCCCCACATGCGGCCGTGCCTGCCAGAGGATTTCTTCCGGCGCGCCGGCCTGCGCCAGCGCTTCCAGCACGGTGCGGCAGCGCGGGTCTTTGATGCCGGTGTTCAGCTTGCCGTCGGAAAACATCCCCGCACCGCCTTCCCCAAAGGCGATGTTGCTTTGGGCGCATAGCGGCCCGCCCGCCTGGAAGGAATGGATGTCCTGCGCGCGCGCAGCGGCATCCTTGCCGCGCTCCAGCAGCAGGGGACGCAATCCCGCTTGGGCAAGCGTCAACGCCGCAAACAGCCCTGCCGGACCGCAACCGACGACGAGCGGGCGCGGATGCGTGGCGGGCAAGGAAACGACGGGAACGCTTCGCGGCGCGCAAGGAGCAAGGAGCTGCGCCTTATCACAGCGCGCACGGCGCAAAACGAGCGCCTCATCGGCGCGCAGGGCAACATCCAGCGTGAGCGTGAAATGCACGTTGTCGCGCTTGCGGGCGTCGACGGAGCGGCGAAAGAGGCGGCAGGAGAGTATTTCCCGGTCTGCAACGCCAAGCGCCTTTGCCGCCAGCGACGCATAGCGCGCGGGTGGGACATCCAGGGAGACGCTGATGTCTCGGATACGTATCATAATGCCTCCGCGGCGGCCGTACCGGCCCGCAGGCCGCTCAGCCAAGCCCACATAAGATTATAACCGCCGCAATCGCCGTCAAAATCAAGCGCTTCGCCGCAGGCATACAGCCCGGGCACGCGCAGCGATTCGAGCGTTTGCGGAGAAAACTCCCGTGCAAGCGCGCCGCCCGCCGTCACTTGTGCCTGGGCAAACGGCTCAACCCCTTCGACGGGCAGTTCCCACGCATGCAACAGGCTTTCCAGCCTTTGCAGGGGCGCATCCTTAGCGGCCGACTGGGGCGGATATTCCGCCGCGCGCAACAGGCAGAGCGCGGCCCGCGTGGGCACAAGCCCCAACAGCAACCGCTCTGCAGGCTCCTTGCCCAGCAGCGCGGCACGGGCGCGAAGCAGCGGCAGTACGTCCAAATCCGGCGTGGCGTCAATACACAGGCGCACCTGTGAACCTTGGGCCAGCGCGCTGCCTGCTGCGCGCGCCAGCTGCATTGCCGCAACGCCGGAGATGGAGGCGTCGCCAAAGAGCAGTTCGCCCGTTTCCTCTTGCACGGGGCGGCGGCCGACAAGCAGTGAAAGCTTCGCGCGAAGGCGCACGCCTTTCATGCCGCGAATGGCCTGCGGGGCTGTTTTCAGCGGCGCGAGCGCCGGGCGCTCTTTCGCACAGGCATGGCCGAGCTGTGTAAGCAGTCCGGCGCCATCTCCTGTGGCGCCCAAAGCGGGTGCGGCGCGGCCGCCGGCGGCGATGATCACCTTGCACCCCCAGAAATCGCCGGCATCCGTCTGCACGCAAAAACCGCCGTGCAGTGGACGGAGCGAATGGACCCGTGCGTCGCATGAGGTTGCAACGCCCTGGCGTTCGCAGGCAAAGCGAAGCGCGTCGAGGACCGCTCCTGCCTGGCCGCTGTAGGGATAAACGCGCCCTTCCGCCTCCTGGCGGCATACAAGCCCCATCTCGGCAAACGTGGCCAACAGCGCCTCAGGCGGCGTTTGCGCCAGCATTTGTGCGGCAAGCGGCGCAAAGCTGCCGTGCATGCGTGAAGGCGTGGGAGAGGCGTTGAGCAGATTGCACCGGCCGTTGCCGGTCGCCAGCAGCTTGCGCCCCACACGCGCTTCTTTTTCCAACAGCCGTGCGCAACAAGGGCGCGCCCGGGAGGCCGCGAAAGCGGCTATTAACCCGGACGCGCCGGCGCCAACAATCAAAAGAGGAAAATCTCGGTTCATTCTGTTTCAGCTTCCAGCTGCTGTTCTTCCATCCACTGGTTGTAGTACTCAATGTATTTGAAGAACGCTTCGTTATATTCTGCCTCGGAGGCTTCAAACGCCGCTTGCGCTTGGGCAATCTCCTCCTCGGTCCCGCTTTCCTGCAAGGCTTCCAACGCATGGTAGAGCTCATCGGTCTCCTCGGCAATTGCGTCGGCTTCGCTCAATGCCTGCGTGGCAAGCGCTTCCAGGTCGCCTGCGGCCAGGCGCGCTTCAAACTCTTCCTGCGCGGCCTGTTCCTGCGTTTCGATGTAGGTATTGAACTCCTCCTCCGTCAGCTGTTTGAACGAGAGGATTTTGCTGTTGTCAAACAGCGGTTCGGTGACGAAATACTCGCCGCCGTACGCCTGGCGGATGCGGTCGAGCTTGTTTTGTACAAAGCCCATGTTGATGTAGGCGATGTCATCGCGCGTGACGCTGTCACGCAGCGGGTTGTCGGTGTCAAATTCCTCGAGCATGGCGGCATAGCGCGGGCTATAGAGGTCGTATCCGCCTGCCAGCAGCGTTGCGCAGCTGCCTTGCTCGGGCGTTGCCTCCAGGACTTTGTATTTGTAGCGGTCAGCAGGGTTGTCGCCGATGAAGAGCATGGGGCTATCGGAGGAAGCGCTTTGGGCGACGGCCGTGCTGATGGCAACCGTGTCGTCCTCCAGGACGTTGTTATCCCCGTTTGTGGGATGGGTGACGGAGTAAAACACCAGCCCTGCGCAGCCGACAAAAATGACCATGCACACAACAACGCCGATGACGGCGCGCGCGTTCTGCGAACGAACGAGGTGGCGGGAGAATCCCATTACATGCTCACCGTCGAGCGAGTAGAGCATGGCGGCGATGGAAGCGAGATAGAACGGGGCGATGTAGGCAAAGGCGTCATAATTGCACATGATCAGGAACACATGCGCACCGAAGGCGAGCAGAGCCGCCAACAGCGCCGTCAACCCGCGGCGGCGGCTGGTAAGCAGCACAGCCAGCGCTATAAAGACAAACAATGCAATGAGCATCAAAAACTGCGGTTTGCCCAGCGTTTCCACCAGCGAGGAAAAGAGATGATCCATGTCGGTGTCAACATAGCTTGCGATGCCCTCCAGCGCTTCCAGGCGCTCGGGCGCAATCAGTTCCGGATCGGCGCCGATGCGCGTAAAGAAGAGCTGGGCGTCGTTGAGCGTAAAGCCGGCTTCATAGAAGATGCCGCTGCGCTCCTCGTCGGATGCCGTTGCGGCCAGATCGGTGCCCTCTTCGCTTTCGCTCGTTTCCGTTTCTTCCTCGTGGTCATGGCCGTCATGGCCGGAACCTTCGCCGTCGGTGCCGAAGTCGGCCGTGCCGTAGATGTTGAGCAGGCGGTCCACCTCCGCAGGAAGCGTGCTGTGCTGCAGACGGTCATAGCGGGTATAGTTGCTGCGGTAGGCGGAAAGTTCGGCAGAGCTGAACATCAGCGATTGATAGCCAAAGAGCGCGGCCAGCAACACCGCCGCCAGCGGGACGCCTTTTGCGAGCGATTTAATGCGCCCGTCGTGCGCGCTGTTGGGCAGGGCACAGAGGAACAGGCAGCCGGTAACGATGGCGGCATAGGTGATGTTCAGCGCCGCGCCGAGCAAATACAAAAGCAGGCTGGCTACGAGCTTGCCCGTCCGTTTGCTCTGGGCGCGGAAGCTCTCTAGCATCATCAAAAAGCCTGCCGCCGATGCAAGCGCAGCCACGGTGGTGCTGATCATGGAGTAGTTGAGCAATGCACAGATGGGGGCGATGACGAACAACGCCGGCAGCAACCCGCCGCGCTTGCGCGCAGCCAACCCCATCAGCGCCGCGCAGCTGCAACAAAGCATGACCAGCAGCGTCAAGCCGTACCAGGGCACTGCGGGCAAGACGTTAAACAACAGTGCGAGCAGCTGCGAGAGCAGCGGGTTCATTTCCAGCACGCGCCAGTCAGGCGTGCCATATGCGCCGGAAAGAATGCGCCACGTATAAGCGTCTTCAATGCGGATTAGGCGGCAATCGGCGAAAAGCTGAAAGACCACCGTGATGATCGCACAAATGGCGAGGGGAAGGAGAACCACTGCGAAAATGCCGCGCCGTTTTTGGCCGGTAGGGATGGTTTCGTTCATCATGATACGCTCCTTTTGGTCGGTTAAAATCGGCATATGGGAAACGCCTGAAACGCTTGCAGCAGGACAGACAAAGCGGTTTTGCGTCCGTAATGAAAACCGCGTAGGGGATGGCGCTAAAGCGCAAAGGAGTCTTTTCAAACTGTAAACACGCTATTATAACATATATGTATTTCGTAATGCAAATGCATGTCAATCCATGAGCTTGACTTTGTCTGTGACGGGAGTGCCTATGCGTGCGCAAGCGCGTTCGCGCGCGAGCACATACGCGCGCCGTGCACTCAGCAGGCAAAGTGCGGGAAGAATAAGCGTGCGCAAGGAGAGAAAGGGGAGCGGCACGCATGAACGAATAGCTAGACAGATGCGGCAATCCGCGCTCGTGCAATCATGATGCAAATGGCTAGAACAGGCGGAAAGCAACAAAACTGTGCCTAAAAGAAAAATGCACAGTGCTCGTGCAGCAGGGCAACGCTTGTAAATGTGGCTTCTCTCCTTTCTGAGCTTTTTTGCAAACGAGTAGAGACATTGTAGCATTTTTTTCGGTATTAATCAACTGAAAAAACTTCTAAAGGAAAACTACAATTAAATCTCTCTGCGCTGGCCGGCGTGTATCATAAAAAAGCACGAAAAAGATCAAAAAAGGGGGTTGACAAGGGAGGGAGGGTGTGGTAAGATCACACTCGCGCTTGCGACAGGGGGCAAACCCCCGGTCGGTTTTAAGTGCAGGGCGGTCCTTGAAAACGATACAGGGAAAGAGAGAGAGAAGACAGTCAATTCGTGAAGAGGCGCGCGAAGCGGGAAGGGCGAAGCGGCCGCGGGGAGAGGGGACTCTCGAAGCGGGGAGCGGAGCGGCAGGAAGCGGAGCGCGGACAGGATTTAACGCAAGAGTTTGATCCTGGCTCAGGACG
>DVLH01000241.1 GCA_018715585.1 Candidatus Aphodomonas merdavium | reverse complement strand
TCCATGCGCATATCCAGCGGTGCGTCGGCATGGTAGGAAAAACCGCGGGACGGCGTATCCAATTGAAAACTAGAAACGCCCAGATCCAGCAAGACACCATCTAGCGGCGGAATGCCGTGCGCTTTTGCAAGCGCCGGTAAATCATGGAAATTTCCGTAAATTGCATGAAAAAGAGGAAAAGCGCGCAGGCGCTGCGTTGCGGCCGCAAGGGCATCCGAATCTCTATCCACCCCATAGACAGCCGCGCCGCGCGCAAGAAGCGCCTGGCTGTGCCCCCCACCGCCAAGCGTTCCATCCAGAAAAACACCGCCTTCTCGCGGCTTCAGCATTTCGATCACTTGATCCAGCATCACAGGAATATGCTCAAACGCCATGATCGTCCTCCCTGCACGCTTGCGGCGCCTGTAAAAGCGCATCGTCGCGCCCTTTCATCAGGGTACGCACCTCGCCAGCCAAATAAAGCGATCCCGCAGCAACAACCCGTCCCGTTTCCCCGGCGAGCGCAAGCGCCTGTCGCAATCCAAGCGCCACAGAAGGAGCGCTATGCGCACTTGTGCCTATGCTGGAAAATGCCTGGGCAAGCTCCTCAGCATCAAGGGCACGGCCGCTGTCTGGACGGACAGTGACAACCGTATCGCAAACTTCGCCCAGTGTGCGCACGATACTGGAATAGTCTTTATCGCGCAGGATCCCGCACAAAAGCACTGTTTTTCTTCGCGGGAGAGAGGCGATGTACTGTCGCAGCGCTTGCGCGCCTTGCGGGTTGTGCGCGCCGTCAAGCAAAAGAGGCGGCTTTTCGCCCAGCCACTCCAAACGAGCAGGCCAGCGCGTCCTACGCAGGCCATCAAGAATCGCCTCGCGCGGTGTTCCAAGCGCCTCAAGCACCGCCCGGGCGACACCGGCGTTGTATTGCTGATGGTCCCCGGGCAGGCCCAGCGGGCAGTCCCGTTCCGGCTGCGCGCGCAGGAGCGGCGCGCCAACGGCACGGCAATGCGCGGCAATGGCTTCGCTGGCTTCCCCTTGCACCTGCGCAGAAAGAACGAGCGGGACGCCCGGCTTTGCGATCCCTGCCTTTTCCAGCGCAATTTTCTCGAGCGTATCCCCCAGGATATGCGTATGGTCCAAGCCGATAGAGGCAATGGCGCAGATGCGTGGAAGGAGCACGTTCGTCGGATCAAGCCGGCCGCCAAGCCCTACCTCCACCACGGCGTAATCCACCTGTTGCTGCGCAAAATACAAAAACGCAGCTGCCGTACCGATTTCAAACTCTGTCGGTGAAATGTTCTCCTGGCGCAGTGCATCGACCTCGCGCTTGATGCGGGATGCTACCGCTGCAAGTGCAGCATCTGACACCGGCACGCCGTTTATGCGGATTCGCTCGTTGTACCTTTGCAAAAAAGGGGAAGTGTAAAGTCCCGTATTTTTTCCGGCGCAAACAAGGCCCGCATGCACAAACGCACACACAGAACCCTTCCCGTTTGTTCCGGCAATGTGCACTGAAGGAAACTGCTGCTGTGGGTTCCCTAGGCGCGCAAGGAGTGCACGCATGTTTTCCAAGCCGTTCTTTTTCCCGATACCTGTCGCACCATGGATAAAAGCCAGCGCCTGTGCGTAATCCAATTCGCCCGTCATCTTTCGCCTCAAACCGGGAAATTTTCACCGCCGCATCCCGCACAACAAAGTGCACGGACGGCCAAAAAAGCATAGCACATCCGAGCGCTGTTTACAAGCTATGAATGTCCCTTCTTGGTGGAGAAATAATACAGAGCAGGGGCAGGTCTCCTTGCAGGCGCTAAACGCCGTGCGGCTGGAGCCAGTCAGCGGCGCCCCAGGCTTTTTCCCAAGGCGCACAACAACCGCACCGTGCACGCTCCGCCGTATGCATTTGGGTTGTTTTCTCCTTCAATTCAGAAGGTCCCCCCGTTTTTCCTTTTCTCCTTTGTACCGCTGTTTTACCGCAACCGTTTATGGAATGGATAAACCTTTGCAAAGACGAGCGCAACCACTAGAACTGCTGCGCAAACGCCTAAATACAACGCTGCTTTCTCGCTTGTTTGCGCGCCGGTGGATGAGGACGAATCCATCCTCCAATTATCCTGAGGGAAAGCGCCGCCGTCAAAAGCGCCGTTTGGCGGTGCAAATTGCGCCATTGGCCCCTGTGAAGCGTCCTCAGCGCCTGCTGGTGCCGCGCCTTCTCCAGCATTCTGCCCCGCTTCATCACTGGCATTTTCCGGCAAAGCGCCACTTTCCTGCACCGGAGGGTTATCCGCCATGCCGCCAGTGGATGCGCCGTCCTCTTCGGGATTTTCCGGCATGGCGCCGCCGGTTTCATCGCCAGCGCCGGGTGCCTGCATTGGCATGGCCTGCGCGCCCGTCCAATCCATGCTAGCGCCACCCATCGGGTTTGCAAAATCCCGGCTTTCCTGCATCCAACCATCCGCTCCGTCGGGGCCGCCTCTTCCGCCACGTCCACCGCCCATGCTGTTGCCGCCAAGCGCTTGCAGCGCTAAACCATCCGTATCCACGGGCGTATCGTCGCCATTCACCTGGTTGAGCATGCTCTGCCCGCGCAGTGCAAGATATTCTTTAAACACGGGAAGCGACGCCTCGTATTCTTCCAATGTGTATTCTTTTGTCGGGTCCAACGCTACCCATTCGCGGATCATGCCATCCAGCGTGTCGATCAGGCTGGCAGCGCCATTTACATAAAATTCGCCGATGGTCTGGATATACGCATGGTATGTTTCAAGGTACTCCTCGTTTTCAAGCAGGCGCGAAACGATCGGCCGGTCCTCGCCATCCCCGCTCAAATATGGTTCGTCAATATCCAGGTTGATCAGCTCCGCAACCGT